>CALCXL010000826.1 GCA_937907595.1 uncultured Pseudomonadota bacterium | reverse complement strand
GAGCTGGCCAGGCCCATGCGGCCCACGATGTCGTTGAACTCGTCCTCGCAGATGGAGGCGGCCACCCCGCCGGTCTGCAGGGCCAGGTCGTGGTAGCGCGCGCCGGCGGACGCGCCGACGTTGGGCGTCTCCGGGCTCCGCCCGCCGCAGTCCGCCGGCTCGCCGGTCTCCGGGTCGATGCCCGTCAGCACGGAGGCGTTGAAGGCGTCGCGCTCCCGCTCCCCCTTGAGCTGCCGGAACTGGTTGACCATGGTGTTGACCGGGCTGATGGAGGCGTCCTCCTCGTCGCTGACGAAGATGATGCTCAGCAGGGCGTCGTCGCGCAGGAAGCCCAGGTTGTGCCCGTCGATGTGGTCGGTGAGCGCCGCCTCCGCCGCGTCGAAGCCGCGCTCGAAGGGCGACCCGTCGATGCCCACCCGCACGTTGGTCCGGAAGACCTCGTCGGCGTCCGGGGTCTCGCGACGGATGATGCGCTGCCCCTGGGCGCCGACCAGCCGACCGCGGGCGGTGGGGGCCTGCATGTCGGTCGTGGTGACGCCGATCTGGTAGTCCACGTCGGCGACGTCGAAGAACTCCACGAACGCGTCGAAGCCCTCGCTGAGCTTGTCCTGCTCGTCCTGCATGGAGCAGGAGTCGTCCACCACCAGCAGGATGTCGACCTGCGTGGGCGGGTTCTGGAACAGGACGTCCACGCCGAGGGGCTGGATGAGGGCGACCTCCTCGTCGCAGGCCGACAGGACCAGCGCGAGGGGGAGCAGCAGAGAAAGAAGGCGACTCATGCCCGGATGCTACCAGGGAGATCGTTCGGCGCAAGGGCCGCCGATCACCCCTTCAGCCTTGCTTCCAGCTCGTCCAGGGTCTTCGGCCAGTCCTTCTTGAGCAGCCGGCTCAACCCCCGATCGGCCAGCAGCTTCCCGCCGGTCTGGCAGGGGGCGCAGTAGTTGAGCTCCTTGTCCGCGTACTTGATCCGCTGGATCGGCGACGCGCAGACCGGGCAGGGCTCGCCGTAGCGGCCGTGGGTGGCCATGCCCTCGCGGAAGGCGGTGACCTTCTCGGGGAACCCCTCCCCCACCTCCTCGCGCATGGCGTCGGTCCACTCCTGCAGGATCTCCAGGCAGGCGCGGTGCAGAGCGGCGATCTGGGCGTCGTCCAGGCGGGTTGTCCAGCGCACGGGCGATACGCGCGCCCGGTGCAGGATCTCGTCGGAGTAGGCGTTGCCGATGCCGCTGAACTTGCGGGGATCGGTCAGCGCCCGCTTGAGGGTGTGGTTGCCCGACAGCAGGCGCTCCCGGAAGGCCTCCAGGGTGCTCCCGATCACCTCCAGCCCCCCGGGATCGTGGGCGGCGAGCCCCTCCTCCCCGCGCAGCAGGTGGATGGAGGCCCGGCGCTTGCTCCCCTCCTCGGTGAGCAGCAGCGTCGCGTCGGCGAAGTCGAAGGCGGCCTGCCCCCGCTTCGCTGGAAGGGGCGCGCCGACGGGTCGGAGCCGCAGCCGCCCCAGGATCATCAGGTGGATGACGACGAAGAGATCGTCCTCGAAGGCCCACACCAGCCGCTTGCCGATGCGCCGGGTGCCGAGCAGCTTCTTTCCGGCGAAGGCGTCGACCCGAGGCTCCACCGAACGCAGGACGAAGGGGCTGCCCAGACGGATGGTCGTCAGCGGCTGGCCCACGAAGCGCCGCTCGATGGACTCCAGGTAGACGACGACGTCGGGCAGCTCGGGCACGTCAGAGCCGCTCGAAGGTCAGACGGTCGCGGCCCCGCTCCAGCGTCAGGCGGTCCCGGGCCTCGAAGACGAAGTGCAGGGCCTCCGTGTTCCCGTTTGGACCCTGAAGCTCCACCCGCAGATCCGGGTCGCGGTCCTCGGTCACCCGGTAGGGGTGCGCGGCCTGGGCGGCCGGCATGGAGAAGCGCAGGCGGCCGTCGGCCACGCGGAGCTCCATGGCCATCACCGTCTCCAACGCGGCCACGATCTGGGCCGCCTCGGGGCGCTCGGGGTGCTGCTCCAGGAGCTCCCGGGCGCGCTCGAACTCCCGCATCTTGCGGGCGTCGGGCACCAGCTGCCAGCGGCCGGGCAGCAGGGGCGCCAGCTCGCCCAGGGGCTCGGGGTCGAACTCGTGGGCGGGGGGCACGTCGCGCAGCAGGATCGACGGGGTCACCACCGGCCGCGGCGGGGTGGGCGCGGGCTTGGGCGGGATCTCCAGACGGGGGGCGCGTGCAGGCGTGGGCTCCGGCTCGGGCGGGGGCGAAGAACAAGCGCACAGCGCCGCTGCCAGCAGCAGCAGGGACGCTCTCACGGCGCGCCCCCGGGGCGGAGCCGCCCCTCCATCTCCGCCAGCGTGAAGGCGGTGATGGCCATCACGGCGACGTTCTTCCGGAGCATCGCCGGGTCGATCTTGTCGATGGTGTCGGCGTCGGTGTGGTGGATGGGCCAGTAGCCGGTGGTGTCGAAGTCGAGGCCCAGGCCGGGCACGCCGCCGGCCACCAGGGGGCCGATGTCGGCGCCGGCGTAGGACTCGCGCAGGCCCGTGGCGCCCAGGGCCGTCAGCTTCTCCTGGATGGGTGCCATGCGCGCGCGGGCGAGGGCGCGCGCCGCGTCGACCCCCTCCCCTTCGCCCCGCAGATCCATACGCCAGCCCAGGGGCTGGCCCGCGCCGGTGTCCGCCTCCAGCGCGGCGACGTGGTCCTCGGTGCCGTGGGCGGCGTGGTAGGCGTGGCCACCGGCCAGGCCGTTCTCCTCGTTGGTGAAGAGGACGACCCGCAGGGTGCGGCGGGGGGCCCAGGGGAGCTCGGCGATCAGCCGGATCGCCTCCATCACCATGACGCAGCCGGCGCCGTCGTCCTGGGCTCCCTGACCCACGTCCCAGGAGTCGATGTGGCAGCCCATCACCACCACCTCCTGGGGGGCCTCCCGCCCCGTGATCTGGGCCACGACGTTGAAGGAGCCGACCTCCCCGTGGTGCTGGGCGCCCAACTCCAGGCGCAGGCGGGGCACCACGCCCCGGTCGCTGAGGCGATGCAGCGTGGCAGCGTCCTCCACCGTGAGCGCCGCGGCGGGGATGGGGGGCACGTCGTCGGCGTAGCGGAGGGCGCCGGTGTGCGGCGTGGAGAGGCTTTGGGGGGTGACCGAGCGGACCAGGGCCGCGACGGCGCCGAGCTTGCTGGCCTCGCTGGCGCCGCGGCTGCGGTAGGCGACGGTCTCCTTGTAGGTGGTGAAGGGCACGTCGTAGAGCACGATGCGCCCCCGGGCCTGCTCCGCCTTCGCCTCCAACTCCTCCCAGGAGCCGACCACCAGCACCTCCGCCTCGGCCCCTCCGGGCGGGGTGCCGACGGTCATGCCCAGCCCCAAGATCGGCAGATCCCGCTCGACGGGGGCCAGCAGCGTGGCCCGCTCGGCCCCGCGCACCCACTTCGGCACGGAGACGGGCTCCAGCGCCACGGCGACCCCCGCCTCCTCCAGGCGCTCCTTCGCCCAGGCGATGGCTCGCTCCAGGGACGGCGTGCCCGACAGGCGGTTCCCGATGCGGTCGCAGAGGAAGACCAGGTCCTCCCAAGCGCGGTCGCTGGTGAGCGCGCGCCCCATCAGCTGCACGCTGGCCTGGTCGATGCGTTCGGGGGACGTGGGCCCGGCCTTGCGGCGGCCGGCCAGCGCCGGGGAGGCCAGGGCGAGGACCAGGAGCGGGATCAGCAGGCGGCGTGGCATGGGTCCTCCGACGCGCAAGCTAGCAGCCCGGGGGGGGCGGCACCGAAGGGGGGTGGGGCGTGGGCCGGGCGATCGCACCCCCGAGCCTGCACGGCACGAGAACGACCTCAGCGGCGGCCCTTCGGCGCCGCGTTCTGGTCGATCCAGGCCCTCAAGTCCTCCACCTGCTGATCGGACAGGCGCTCCTGCGTGAATCCGGGCATGTAGCGCCCGCTGAAGGGCGAGGTCCCGTGCCGAACGGCGACGTAGTAGCTCCACTGGTCGCGCTTGCCCTGGTTTTGCCGCAGCTCCCGGTAGCGGCCGCGCCGGTCGGCGAGCCGGTACACGCTGGGGCCTCCCCTCCCGTGGCAGTGCAGGCAGGCGCGCTTGTAGACGGCTTCGCCCCGGGCGGGGTCCCCGGTCAACCCGTAGCCGGCCTCGTCCTTGCCGTGCGCTTCGGGCTCGTCGACGAACGTCGCGGGGCTCGCCGGCAGGAAGGCGGCCTGCACCGAGCCCCGGGCCGCGTCGCGCTCTTCGTCGGTGCCCGAGGCCGCCGCCTCGATCTGCGCCAGGTCCAGCTCCGCAGCGTCCAGGTCCGCCCAGCGCAGCCCCAGGGAGCCCAGGAACGCCAGCATGGCCTCCATCTCCCAGTCGCTCAGGGCCCGCCCCTGGCTGCACTCCACCGAGCAGAGCTGGATCGCCTCCATCAGCGAGTTGTTGGCCGGCTCGACCAGGGCGCCGTACTTCTTTACGTAGTCGCCGTTGAACCAGCTGGAGCGATCCACCTGGCCGTACATCGTGGTGCCGGGCAGGAACGAGAGGCCCCAGGCCTCTGCGTAGTCCAGGCGTGTCGCGGGATCGGAGGCCCGCAGGTCGGGGTCCTCGCGCACGGCGTTGTGACAGTCGGTGCACTCGAACGCGCGGCTCTGCTTCTTCGCCTTCTTGCCGTCGGGGCCCACGGCGCGCCCGGTGGTGAAGATCTCCCGCCCGGTCTCCACCAGCGCCGGATCCGTCGGCCTCGCGTGGGCCGGCGCGGGCGCGCCCAGGGCCTGGAGGATCGTCGCAATGGGGGTCTGGTCGGTCCAACCCAGGGCGGCGGCCGGGGCGGTCGTCGGCCGCACCGCGGGCCCGGGTTCGACCGGCGCGTCGGCGGCCACGGGGGCAGCGTCGGGGGCGAGGGTCTCGGCCGCAGCCGGGGCGGCGGCGAGGAGGAGCAGGGGCAGGAAGGGAGGGAGGCGTCGCATTGCGGCGAGCCTAGCGGGGAGATGGGGGCGACGTGGATGTCCTGTTGAGGAGCTGTGACGCACCCCGGTTTGTCAGGACGCGCTCCGGCGGCCGTGGTAGCTACCGGTCGCGCCGCCCCCCCGGAGTCAGAATCGGCCCAGGCGGCGCAAGGGGAGTGATTGCCATGACCGTCCGACGCCTGCTCGTCTGCGCCCTCGCCGCCGCAGTGCTCTCGCCTTCCGCGGCCCTCGCGGACGACGCCGTCGCCCAGATCCTTCGCCCGTCGGACGTGCCCGACGGGTTCGGCAGATCGACCGACGTCGACGGCGACACCCTGGTGGTGGGCGCGCCGGACTACGGCTTCTTCGGCCAGCTTTCGGGCCACGCCTACGTCTACGAGCGGGTCGACGGGCAGTTCACCTTCGCGGCGGAGCTGATCTCCCCCGACGCGGTGGACCACGACAACTTCGGGAGGGGCATCGCGG
>CALCXL010000825.1 GCA_937907595.1 uncultured Pseudomonadota bacterium | reverse complement strand
ATCCGGCAGCTCCTGCAGTGGGCGGAGGACATCGAGGACAGCCGCGAGTTCATGGACGTGCTGAAGGTCGACCTCTACGCCGACCAGGTGCACGTCTACACGCCGCGCGGCGACATCCGCTGGTTCCCCCTGGGCGCGACGGCCCTGGACTTCGCCTACGCGATCCACACCGAGGTCGGCAACCGCTGCACCGGCGCCCGCATCAACGGCCGCATGGTCAAGCTCAACTACCCCCTGCGCTCGGGGGACACGGTGGAGATCCTCACCCGCGGCAACCAGAAGCCCAGCCGCGACTGGCTGCAGCTCGCGGTCA
This sequence comes from uncultured Pseudomonadota bacterium, assembly GCA_937907595.1. Classification (GTDB taxonomy): domain Bacteria; phylum Myxococcota_A; class UBA796; order UBA9615; family UBA9615; genus CALCXL01. Next base: position 6,352 of record CALCXL010000825.1, on the reverse strand, counting down.
CCGGCCGCGCCCTCAGCAAGATCCGCCAGCACCTGCGCAACGAGGAGCGGGAGCAGGCCGTGGAGATGGGCCGGAACCTGCTGGATCAGGAGCTGCGCAAGTTCGGCACCAGCCTGAAGGCGGCCCGCAAGAAGGACGAGCTGCGCGCCGCGGTGACCGGCCTCAAGCACCAGCGCCCCGACGAGCTCTTTGCGTCGGTGGGCTACGGCCGGGTCGACGCGGAGAAGGTCCTGCCCTTCTACGTCTCTGAGGAGAAGTTGGAGGAGGCCCGGCGCCGGGCGGAGGAGGACACCCCGGACGAGGATCCCGCGGCGATGTCCCTGACCGGCTTGTTCCGGCGGGTGGCGAAGCGGCGGGGATCCCCGGTGCGCATCGACGGCATGGACGGCCTGCTGGTCGTCTTCGCGAAGTGCTGCCGGGCGCTGCCCGGTGAGCCGATCATCGGCTTCGTCAGCCGGGGGCGCGGGATCACGGTCCACGCCGCCGACTGCCGCCAGGGCCTGTCGCTGCCGCCCGAGCGGCGGGTCGACGTGGAGTGGGACGCCGACTACGTCGCGCCGCACGCGGCTCGGATCCAGGTGATCACCGTGAACCGGCCCATGCTGCTCGCGGACGTGACCAAGGCCATCGGCAACATGAACGTGAACATCCAGAAGGCCGACGTGCGTACCACGGAGACCGATCGCGGGCACATCACGCTGGACGTGGCGGTCAACGACACGAAGCAGCTGCGCCTGCTGATCAACAGCCTGGCGCGCCTCAAGGGCGTGATCTCCGTGGACCGGGTGCGCTCCGCCTGACGGCCCCTACCAGCCGCAGCGCTCGTCGTCGGCCCGGGCGGGGACCTCCCCGGACAGGCTCCAGGCCGTCAGTCCTGGCGCCTGCGCCCCGTCTTCCTTGCGCACCAACTCCAACGTGCCGTCGCCGTCCACGTCCGCGAGCCCGCGAAGCCGCAGGGGGGGCTCGTCCCGTTCGGTCGTCCAGAGGCTGAGGGTGCGTACGGCGTCGCCGCGCAGGGCGCGCAGGCCCAGGGTGCGCCGACCGCTCTTGGGGTCCTCGGCCTCGAAGAGCACCTCCTCGGTGCCGTCGCCGTCGAGGTCCACCTTCCAGAGCGCCTCCAACTGGACGGGCGCGCCCAGGGAGCTGGAGATCAACGTTGTGTACTGGGGGTGACCGGGGACCAGCGCCATCACCGCCCGGCCGGCGTGCGTGAACTCGCCGAACCGGGCTTGCACGACCAGCTCGTCGCAGGCGCCGCCGCCGGCGGGGCCGACCTGTCCGTACTCGATCAGCTCCCCTTCGGCCACGGAGGCCTGCTCGAAGATCGCGGCGCTTCCCTCCAGCCAGGCCGCGCCCCCTTGGGCGCAGGGCACGCGGACCAGCTGGGTCTCCGCCGGCTCCTCGGCGGGCGCGATGCGCTCCGCGGTGCCCTCGGGCCAGAGGTCGGGGCAGGGCTGCACGTCGACGGCGCCTCCTTCGACCCGCTCCTCGCAGTAGCCCTCGCCCGCGTAGAAGAGCACCTCCACCACGGCGCCGGCCGGGAGCGTCTCCCTCCAGCCCTCGGGGCGGTGCTCACGCAGCATCCGCCAGCGGTCGACGCCGCGCACCGTCACGAAGCGGTCGGCCTTGGCGCCGGCAGGGGGCAGGGAGCGGGACCAGGGGTGGTAGACGCCGGGGGTGGGCCGGCAGCTTCGGTCGGCCTGCGGCGCGCAGGCGCTGCTGCGGGCGGGCAGGGGGGCGTCGGTCTGGACGTGCAGGATGGGCATGGGGTACTCGCCCTGCCAGCCGGGGCGCACCAGGCGCCCGTCGGGGCAGGTGCCCTGGCCGCTGGGCGTCGGGGCCGCCGCAGCGGGCTTGAAGGGCAGGGTGGTGGCGGCGGCAATGGGCGCCTGCGGCTCGTCGACCTCCTCGACCTCCACCTCGCCCCCCGGGTGGGGGGCCGGGCCGGGTCCGGGGTCTGGCGCGCTGGCGGGGGCGGTCGAGGGCGCCGTGCCGGCGGGCGGTGCCGGCGGCTCGGGGGTGCTGCAGGCGAGCAGCAGGGTCGACAAGGAGGCGCAGAGCAGGCGGGTCATCATCCCGCCAGCCTATCAGCGCTCCTTCTTGAGGGAGGCCGCCGCCAGGCGCTCCACCAGGCGGCCCGCCAGGATCTCCCCGCCCAGGCCCAGGGCGGGGAAGGCGGCCGGTCCAGCGCAGAACACGTTGCGGTGGGGCAGGTCCACGCCCAGGCCCGCCGCCACCGGGTCGTCGCCCGGGGGGATGGCGGGGGTGTACGCGACCGGCCGGGGATCCAGGGGGATCGGCTCGTCTTCGCTCACCTCCGTGGACGTGGGGACCTGCAACACCTCCAGGTGGCGCTCCAGGTAGGGCATCAGCCACTTGACCCGGTCGAGCATGCGCCCGGCGACGGCGTCCAGGCCGTCGGGCAGGCCCCCGTCGTCGGTGTAGGGGAGCAGGGTCGACAAGGTCAGCGAGCGGTGCCCCGCCGGCGCCAGGGGCGATCCGGCCGGCGTGACGCTCAGGAGCAAGCAGCCCCCGGGATCGTCGATGCCGCAGTCGTCGTCCAAGAGGATCGCGTGTTCGCTCAGGTCCGGTGGGACGACCTCGGCCCGAACCCCCAGGAAGATCGAGTAACGGAAGTGAGAAGGCGCCAGGCGCGACAGGACCCGCTCGTAGGGCCGCGGGTTGCCGGGCAGCAGGTCCAGGAGGTGCTCGGGATCCCCGCCGGTGATCACGAACTGGACCGGCATCTCCTCGTCCTTGCCCTCGAAGATCGCCGCCTCCACCTTGCGGCGGTTGCCGGTGAGCTCCACCAGCCGCTCGGGCAGCACGTCGACGCGCATCGCCTTCACGCGCCGGAGCAGCAGCGCCAGCATGGCGTGCTCGTCCCCCGGGTCCGCGAAGCCTCCGTCGAAGGCCGCCGCCAGGTGGATGCCGGCCACGGGCAGGGGCAGGTCCTCGGGCACGTCCAGCCAGCAGAAGGGGCGCAGGATGGCGCGCAGGAAGCGCTTGCCGCCCTCGCTGATCTCCGACGAGTCCAGGTACGCGCCCCAGGTGGGCACGTCGTCGGGGGGCAGCGGCGGGTTCCAGCCCGCGCGGGCCAGCCCCAGGTTGTGCAGGAAGCCGGTCTGGCCGGCCTCGTCGACCGCGCGCTCCAGGGCGTCGGCGAAGTCGGTGGCCGAGGCCAGGCAGCGCTCCACCAGCCCCTGCATGGCGTCGGCGTCGCGCGGGAACTCACGCTGGAACTCGGCGTAGCGCTTGTCCGCGTCGCTGTGCAGGTCCACCCGGTGGCGGCCGCTGATGACCTGGAGGCCGGGGTCGCTGCGACGCAGGGACTGGAGCTCGTGGGGATGGAACTTCAGCGCCTTGAGCGCCCGTGCCAGCAGGGGGCCGCGCTGGAACCCCACCACGGGCGGCCGATGCCGCACGAAGCGAAAACCCGATGCCGACGGCGGTGCGCCCTCGTTGTCCAGGACCAGGACGTTCAAACCGCCCTTGGCGAGCAGGGCCGCGGCCGTGAGGGCGCCGGGGGAGGGGTCGACGACGAGGACTTCGTAGTTGCGGGAGATCATGCTGGCTCGGGGGCGGCGGCTTGGGGACGGGGCGGGAATTCGGTGTGGAGGCGGCCGAAGACCGCCGACTCCACCACCGCAGGGTACAGCCGGTGCTCCTGTTCGAGCACCCGAGCCGCCAGGGAGTCTGCGTCGTCGTCGCCCAGGACGGGCACATCGGCCTGGGCCAGGACCGGTCCGCCGTCCAGGCTGGTGTCCACAAGATGCACCGTGCAGCCGTGGCGCGCCGCGCCCGCCTCCAGCGCCCGCTCGTGCGTGTGCAGGCCGGGGAAGGCGGGCAGGAGGCTTGGGTGGATGTTGAGGACGCGGCCCTCGAAGGGCGTCAGGAAGGCCGGCCCCAGGATCCGCATGAAGCCGGCGAGCACGACCCAGCGCGCTCCGGCCTGCTGCAGGCGATCGGCCAGGGCCGCGTCGAACTCAGCGCGTCGGGCCCGCCCGAAGGGGCGATGGTCCAGGACGTCGGTGGGCACGCCCAGGGCGGCCGCGCGGGCCAGGCCTGGGGCTTCTGGGCGGTTGGAGGCGACGAGGGCGATGGCGCCGAGCCAGCCGGCGTCGCGCGCGCGCTCCAGGATGGCCACCATGTTGGAGCCGCGGCCGGAGATCAGGATGGCCGCGCGCTCCGGTGTCATCGCCACTCCAGGGCCGGCGCACCGGCGGCCCGTTCGGCGATCTCACCCATCGAAAAGGCCTGCACGCCCATGCCGGACAGCTGGCTGCAGTAGTCGTCCGCGCGGTCGGCCTCCACCGCCAGGACCATGCCCACGCCGCAGTTGAACGTGCGCAGCATGTCCGTGTCGCTCAGCTCGCCCAGGTCGCGCAGGGTCGAGAAGACGTGGGGCAGCTCCCAGGTACCCCGGTCCACCACCGCCTGGGCGCCTTCGGGGAGGACGCGGGGCAGGTTCTCCGGCAGGCCGCCGCCGGTGATGTGGGCCACCGCGCCGACGCCGCCCTGCTTGAGCAGGTGCAGCACCGGCTGCACGTAGATGGTCGTGGGCTCCAGGAGCACGTCGGCGACCGTGGCGTCGCTGCCGGGGAACAGGTCGCCGGGAGCCAGGCCCTGCTCCTCGAAGATGACCTTGCGGACCAGCGAGTAGCCGTTGCTGTGCACGCCCGAGGACGGCAGGCCGATCAGCCGCATCCCCTTGCGCACGCGGCTGCCGTCGAGCACGTCGTCGCGCTCCACGCCGCCGACCGTGAAGCCGGCCAGGTCGTAGACCCCCGGCGCGTAGACCCCCGGCATCTCCGCCGTCTCCCCGCCCACGAGCGCGCAGCCCGCCTGCCGGCAGCCCTCCGCGACGCCGGCGACCACCTGCTCCGCCACGCCAACGTCCAGGGCGCCGCAGGCGAAGTAGTCCAGGAAGAAGAAGGGCTCGGCCCCAGCACACAGCACGTCGTTGACGCACATGGCGACGAGGTCGATGCCGATGCTGCCGTGCCGGTCCGCCGCCTGCGCCACCTTGAGCTTGGTGCCGACGCCGTCCGTCGACGAGACGAGCATGAGGTTGCGGTACCGGTTGCCCACCGACCAGAGCGCACCGAAGTGGCCCAGGCCGCCGACGACCTCCGGGCGAAGGGTGGACCGGGCGTGGGGCGAGATCCGATCGACCAACGCCGCACCAGCGTCGATGTCGACGCCGGCTTCCTTGTAGCGATCTTGGGGCATGGGCTGGGTTCCCGCTGGGGCCGGCAGGCCCGCGGCGGCGGCAACATGCCGCAGGGGCCCCCGCTTTGCAAGGCCGCAGGAGGTCCCTACACTCCGAGCGCCATGCCTTCGCTTCTCCGGCCTCTCAACCCCCTGCAGAACGTCCGCGGCGCCGGCCGCGTCCTGCTCAGCAACCTGGGGGAGCCGCGGTACTACATCGGCGACGCCACCGTCCGGCGGGACGACGCGGGCCTGGGCGGGGAGACCGTCCTGCTCATCCAGGGCTTCTTCCAGACCCGCAACGTCATGAAGACCCTGGAAGAGCGCCTGCGAGCCGACGGCTACCGCGTGGTCTCCTTCCACCTGGGCGGGCTCTTCGGCAACTTCAACACCCGCGGCATCCACACCCTCGCGCGGATGATCGACGGGAAGATCAAGCGCATCCGCGAGCGCTACGGCATCGACCGCATCCACATCATCGGCCACAGCATGGGCGGCATCATCGCCCGCTACCTGGTCCAGCAGGAGGGCGGCTCCAACTACACGCGCACGGTGATCACCCTGGGCAGCCCCCACCACGGGACCCCCATCGCGGCCGTGGGCGCGGGCCTGGGCCTCCTCTTCGTGTCCCGGGCCCTCTGGCAGATGTTCCCGCGCTCGCCGCTGATCAAGGACCTGCGCGGCGGCGGTGTGCCCGACGGCGTGCGCCTGGTCTCCGTGTACAGCCACCACGACCTGATCTGCCCCTGGCAGTACGCCGTGCTGACGCCGCGGGACGGCGACGACGTCCGGAACATCCTGGTCAAGGGAATGGGCCACATGGGCCTGGTCGAAGACCCCTGGGTCTACGGCCTCATCCTGCGGGAGCTGACGGGGCGCCCCCAGGAGACCGCGGGCGGTCCGGTGGCCGACGTCGACGAAGAGGTCACGCGGCGGGGCTGAGCCCGGACCGCCCGCCTCGATCCCACCGGGGCGCCGAGCACCCCGATGGGGCCCGGCGATCGGCGGAACTCAGTCTGCGCAGCAGCGGTAGCCGACGTGGATCTGAGCGAAGTTGGCCGCCCGGTCGAAGCGCCCGGAGCAGCGGCTGCCCTGCGCGTCGTTGCCCAGCGCGCCCGGCTTGACCATGTAGTTGTCGCCG
>CALCXL010000824.1 GCA_937907595.1 uncultured Pseudomonadota bacterium | reverse complement strand
ATGGCTCCCCGGAGCGGACTCGAACCCCGCTCGCGCGAGAACTCAGTCCGCCATCTCGTCCAGGTCCATGCGGCCCGGCTCGGCCTCGATGCGGTCGCCGAAGAAGTAGGGGGCGGCCTCCAGGCCCAGCTTTCGGGGGTCCCGGGTGCGCGCGATGGTGCGCAGCCAGGCACGGCGGCGGGGGTGGCGCTCGCCCAGGTCCACCACGATGGGCGTGGGCAGCTCCCAGCCCTCCTGGTCGGCGATGAGCAGCACGCGGGGGCGCACCAGGGGGAAGGCGCCGCGGCCTGGCCCGACGACCAGGGCCCACTCGGCCGTGTCCAGCTCCACCAGGGAGCCCGGCGGATAGCGCCCCACCAGCCACAGCAGGCGACGGACCACGACCGGATCGAGCTGCCGCCCCCCCTGCCGGCCCACCAGCTTGACCGCCTGGTCGGGGGGGTAGGCATCGCGCCAGGGGCGCTTGCTGCACAGGGCGTCGAAGACGTCGGCGACGGCGATGATCCGGGAGAAGAGGTGCGCCGGGCGCTCGGCCTGGAAGGGGTAGCCGGCCTCGGCGTCGTGGTGCAGGTGGTGCTCGGCCGCGGTCAGCGCGCGCTCCAGGGCCCCCGCGCCAAAGCCGTAGTGCTTGAGCACGTGCAGCATGCCGGCCAGGGGGTGCTGCTCCACGGCCTCCCGCTCGTGGGGCTGCAGGCTGCGCTCCTGGGAGAAGAGGTCCTGGTCCAGCAGGCTCTCGCCGACGTTGTGGTTGAGGGCGCACATGCCCAGCCGCAGCAGGTCGCGCCGGCTCAGGTCCATCAGGCGACCGAGCGCGATGGAGTAGATCGCCACCATCAGCGTGTGCGCGCGGCTGCTGATCGTCGGGTCCCGCATCACCGTCAGCGTGAGCAGCTCCTCGGGCGAGTTCTCCGCCAGCTGGATCAGGTTCTGGACCAGGGCGCGCTGCCGGCGGCGCATGTAGAGGTCGAGGTTGGCGAGCTCGGCCCGGGTGACCGTCTCCAGCCCCTCCTTGAAGACGTCGAGCGCCTGCTCCATGGCCGGCGGCTCCCCGGCCCGGGCCCGGTCGGCCTGCGAGGGCATGGGCACCAGGCGGATGCCCGGCAGCGCGGCGTTCTTGAAGTGATCGGCGCCGCTGACGCCCTTGGGCGGCGGGGTGCGCAGGAAGTCGGTCAGGGCCAGCAGCGTGGCCGCCTCCGTGCCCGGCGCCAGGACCAGGCCGCGACCCTCCACGCCCTCCAGGCGCTCGGTCAGCAGCTGGGCCGCCTCCCACGCGCGCTTGCTCGCGCGCACCCACACGCCGTTGACGAAGGCGTGGCCCTCGGCGAAGACCAGCTTCAGGTCCCCGCCCCCCTGCTGCAGGGCGACGACGTCGGCCACCAGGTCGCGCAGGGCCGACTGCACCGCGGAGTTCCGGGCGTCGTGGATCGTGAGCAGGCGCCCCAGGGTGTCGATGTGGATCAGGAACTCCTTGGCCTTGCGGCTGAGCTCCTGACGCCGCTTGCGCTCGTCCTCCTGCAGCGAGCCCGGCGGGGTGCCCAGGCCGCCGCCGGAGAAAGAGTCGCCCGCGGTGGGGCCCGAGCCGAAGGAGTCGCCGGGCAGGCGCCCCCCCAGGTCCGCCAGGGGGTCACCCAGGCCTGGCAGCGTGGCCGTCAACGAGGGACGCGGCCGGCCCAGGGTGTGGGGCTGGGTCGCGGTCTGCGAGAGGCCGGCGGGACCGGGCCGGGCGCGGCCGGGGGTGGAGCGGCGCCCCACCTCGAACGAGAGCTCCACCGACGCGCCGGGGTTGGTCTGCCCCGTGGGCGGTCGGCGGCCCGGCTGGGTGGCGTAGGGCGAGTCGCCGCCGGGGTTCGTCAGGCCGGTGGGCCGCGGCGTGCCGCCCTGGGTGCGGTACCCCCCCGGGCGGGCCGGGCCGGAGCCCTTCTCCCAGGGTGCGTCGTCGTCGTCGCCTACCACGGGTCGCCCCCTTCAAAGCGGCGCAGGGCCTCCGCGCAGATCGACTTCTTGCCGCCGAAGAGCCCGCCGGCGTGGCGCCTGATCGCCTGCTTCGCGTTGACGGAGCCCGCTGCAGCCAGGCCCCGCGCCCCCGCAGCGACGGCCTCGGAGGCGGCCCGGTCCCCGCGTGACAGCTTCCGGGCGAGCAGCGGCTCCAGGGCGTCGACGGCGCCGTCCTGGCCCACCAGACCGAAGGTGATGCAGACGTCGATCTTCAGCTCGGGGCCGCGCTTGTGGAAGGTGTCCGCCGTCACCAGCCGACGCAGCCACTTCACGGCCTCGTAGGGGCGGTGGGCCACGAGCACGTCGGCGGCGGCGCGGCGCACGTCGCGGTGGCCGTCCACGACCAGGGGCAGGATGTGCTTGAGGTCGTCGGGCGCCATGGTGTCGGCGTACCAGCGCAGGATCTCCAGCCTGACCAGGCGGGAGCTGTGGTTGAGCAGCGCGGCCCGGGCCCGACCGGCGCGCACCCGGCCCAGGGAGCGGGCCAGGGCGATGGTGGGCAGAACCATCTCCGGCGGCTGCTTGATGCAGTTGGCCAGCCAGGTGTCCACGCGGTCGCCGACCACCGCGCCCAGGGTCTCCTGCAGCCGGGCGGCGCGGTGCTTGTCCTTGTCCCGACCGGCGGCCTCCACGATCGACTGCAGCACGGAGTCGGGCAGGCGCTCCACCAGGCGGCGGAGGCCCGCGGAGTCGCCGTCGACCTGTTCGGGGTCCAGCGTCAGCAGCACGCGGGCGATGCGCCGGGGCGAGATGGCGGAGGCGTAGAAGTCGCGCACGGGCCCCACCAGGGGGGCATCGCGCACCGACGGCTCCTGCATGAGCTCGGTGCCCTCGTCCAGGATGCGCACGAGCCCCTGCGCGTCGTTGCGCCGGTAGACCTCCTCCACGGCGTGTCGGGCCAGGGCGATGGCCTCCCGCGCGGGCAGCTCGGGGCGGTTGGCGACCACGGATCGCATGAGGGTGCCGATGAGGCGGGCGACCAGATCGCCGTGGCCCTCCCGTTCGATCTGGGCCCTCAGGCGCAGGATCTCGTCGGCGTCTTCGGTGTCGCCCTGCACGAACTCGACGTGCCAGCGGCGGGCCTCCTGGCTGAGCGCGGCGCTGTCGTCGGGGCCCAGGCCGGCCAGATCGCTCTGGGCCAGGGCCTGGTGCACGGTCTCCTCAGCCACCTGGCCCAGGTTGCGGCGTCCGCGTTGGCCCTCGCTCAGGTCCAGGCGGGTGATGTTGCGCAGGGCGGCCTGGATGTCGCTCTCGAACCCCTGGTTGGCCTGCAGCTGCCCCGACAGGGCCTCCGCCTCCATCAGGGCCGCCACCGCCTGGAAGCCGATCCGCTCGAAGCCGGCCTGCCACAGCAGCGACTCCAGCGTCTCCTCCTCGTACTCGGGCAGCTCGAAGTTGACGCGGAGCACGTCCATGAGCCGGATCAGCTCCTCCAGGGCGATGCCGCTGGCGAGGCTGACGTTGGCGATGCCCTCGCGGTGCAGCATCCGCCCCAGGCCGGACAGCTCCTCGTCCTCCGCGCGCACCAGCACGCTCTGCCAGGTCAGCCCCTCCGGACCCGAGGCCAGCTGCAGGCTGCCGTACTCCTGCAGCAGCGGCCCCAGCTCCTGCATCGCGCGCTCCAGGGTGCTGTGCGTCTCCTTGTGGCTGCCCCCGTACAGGCGCGCGTGCCCCATGGCGACGTGCAGCGTGTCCAGGGCCGACTTGGCCTGCTCCAGGTGGTGATCCGGGGGACGTCGCCCGTACATCAGGCCCGCCCCCCCGCGCCGCCCAGCAGGCGTCGTCGTCCATTGGAGGCCTTGGGGGCCAGGACCGCCTGCAGCCAGCGCTCGAAGTCGGTGCTCAGCAGGCGCAGGCCGGACTCGTAGACGCAGTCGTTCACGTCCTCCAGGAACTCCCGGGCCGACGCGTAGCGGTCCACCGGTTCAGGGGCCAGGCAGCGACGCAGAATGGCCTCCACCGGCTCGGGCAGGGTGAGATCGTCCTCCAGCAGCTGGTCGGGGTGGAAGCGGCCGATGATCTCCCGCATCTCCTCGGGGCCCAGGCGGCGGGGGAAGAGGGGGCGCACCGTCAGCATCTCCCACAGGGTCACGCCCAGGGCGAAGACGTCGGACTGGGCCGAGGGGCGCTGGCCGCGGAAGAGCTCCGGCGCGAAGTAGGGCATCTTGCCGCTGAGGGTGCCCACCCGCTCGACGCGCAGCGTGGGGCTGCCCGAGGCCACGCCGAAGTCCGTGAGCGCCACGGCACCCTGGCGCGAGCACAGGATGTTGCCCGGGGAGACGTCCCGGTGGATGACGTGCATGGGTTCGCCGTCGGAGCCCGTGGCGGTGTGCGCGTGGTGCAGGCCCTGCAGCGCCCCGTCGAGCACGTAGAGCACGTGGCGCAGGGGCATCTCCCGGCCCTGGCGGCGCAGGGTCTCCAGCAGGGCCGCGACGTCGACGCCGTCCACCCACTCCATCGCCAGGAACACGCTGTCCCCCACCTCCCCGGCGTCGAGCACGCTGACGATGTTGGGGTGGCGCAGGCGGGCCAGGATGCGGGCCTCGTCGAGCAGGCGATCGCGGTAGCGCGGGTCCCCGGTGCGGGCCGGGAGGATCAGCTTGAGGGCGCAGCGGATGCCCACGCCCATGGCGCCCTGCTTCTCCGCCAGGTGCACCTCCGCCATGCCGCCGCGGCCCAGGGACTCCAGGAGGGTGTAGCCGGGGACCTGGGGCGCCTGGGCCACCTGCGAGTCCGTGTCGCCGGTGTCGTCGGGGTGCAGGGAGCGGCGCTCGCCTGCGCGGTCGGCGGCGGGAGCGCCCGGCCCGAAGAACGAGCTGCCGGCGGCGTCGGGCACCGTCACCGCGTCCACGTCCGGCAGCTCATGGGACGAGCTGCCCAGTTCAAGATCCGATTGCGTCACCACACCCCTCGCAGCGGCCTCCTCGGCACCGCCAGGGGCATTGTAGCGGGACCGCCCCGGCGCTCACCCGCGGTCGGGCTTTCCACGGTGACCGTTGCCTGCGATCCTCCCGGTCCGACCCGCTGAAGGAGTCCCCATGCGCCCCCTGATCCTCTGCCTCATGCTGCTGCCCGCCGTCGCCCTGGCGAAGCCCCCCGCCAAGAAGGACGTCGACCAGACGATCATCCGGATGCCGGTGGAGGAGCTCTCCGCGCTTCGGGAGGCGGAGGCCAGGGTCCGCGAGGACACCGACGCCCTGGCCCGCTACACCAGCGAGTCGAAGTGGGCCCAGCTGGACTGGAAGGCGGCGAAGGCCTGGGTGGACGCGGGCAAGACGATCATCAAGGCCCTGCAGGCCGACGCCGAGTCCGCGACGGCGTGGGCGCGGGTGGACGAGCAGGCGGACCTGGCCGCCAAGATCCGGCGGGCTGAAGCCAACCTGGCCTGGCGCGAGGCGCGGCTGGAGGAGGCGAAGACCTTCAACGACTTCCAGGACGCGCGGCTGGTCTGGGCCAAGGCCGCGCTGTCCCACGATCAGGCCTCGGTCGAGCACGAGCGCATGGCCGCCTACAACGCCAAGGTCGGCGGGTCGGCCGACGCGCAGGTGGAGATCGGCAAGCTGCAGCAGAAGCTGGGCAAGGAGGCGCAGACCGAGGGCAAGGCCCGGCAGAAGATGGAGAAGGCCGAGCACGCCTGGCAGACCGCCGCCGCCAAGGCCGGCCACCTCAACCCCACCCCGGACGCGGCCGAGTAGGTGATCCGGCTCCGCGCGACCGCGGGGCTGGCCGTCGCTGCCGCCCTGGCCCTGGCCCAGGCGAGCGGCGCCTTCGACCTGGGCGATGAGCGGCTGCGCGATCGGCAGCTGCGCGGGGCCTCGCTGCCGCCCGTGGCCGAGCCCATCGCCGTGGTGGGCATCGACGAAGCCAGCCTGGACGCCTTCCCCCAGCCCCTGGTGCTGTGGGGTTCCGTGCTGGCGGAGGTGGTCGACGCGGCCACCGAGGCCGGGGCCGCGGCCGTGGGCCTGGACTTCCTGCTCAAGGGCACCGTAGCCGACTGGTTTCCCGGCGCGGCCGAGGAGCTGGCCCCGGCCCTGGTGAGGGCGCGGCTGGCCGGGGTGCCGGTCGTCCTCCAGGCGATCCAGGTGGCCGACGAGCGGGGCCGCCCCGGCGCCCTCAGCAAGCCCGCGCCGCTGTACCAATTGGGCGCCGGCGGGGTGGGGCTGGCCAACGTGACCCTGGACCCCGACGGGGTGGTGCGCCGGCAGGAGCTGGGCTGCGAGGACCCCGACGCCTTCGCCCTGACCCTGGGCCGCCTGGCGCGCCCCGACGCGACCCTGCCCCGCTGCCTGACGATGCCCCTGCGCTGGCGGGACACCGGCGGGCGCTGGCCCGGGCCGTCGGTGCAGGACGTGGTGGAGCACCGCCGCGCGGGCGACGGGGCCTGGTTGAAGGAGGCGTTGGGCGGGCGGATCCTGCTGGTGGGGTCGGTGGCGCCGTCCCTGGGCGACCACTTCCGCACGCCGCTGCTGCCCATCGAGGACCGCTTGACGCCGGGGGTGGAGATCCACGCCCACGCCCTGCACACGCTGTACAGCGCCGACGCGCCGGCGCCCTGGCACCGCGGGGTCGAGCTGCTGGTGGTGCTGCTGCTGGGCCTGGGCTCCGCCGCCGCCGGGGTGCGCATGGGCGCCGGGCGGGCCGGCGGGCTGGCGGCGGGGGGCCTGTTGGGTTGGG
>CALCXL010000823.1 GCA_937907595.1 uncultured Pseudomonadota bacterium | reverse complement strand
GAGACCCTGGACCTGCTGCAGACCGGCGGCGAGGCCTGGACGACGGCGGAGAAGGCGAAGATCGCCGACCTCAACTGGCGGATCGTGGCCGTGAAGGGCTGATGTTCGGAGTCGCAGCGGGCGGGGGAGGTCCCTGGGAACAAGGCTCCTCCTCCACGGTGAAGCGGCACAGCACCGTGTTGTGGGCCTCCAGATCGCTGCCCCAGATCAGCTTCGCGGACGGGTCCCAGGACGTCGCCGCGATCAGCTCGCCGGTCTCCCGCTCGGTGACCTGCGCGATGTAGCCGCCGTCCCGCGTCGTCGGGTGAGCGTCAGGGCGATCGGGTTCCACCCCAACCGCCTGCCAGCTCGTCCTTGGCGTAGAACTCGATCGCCCTGGGGTGAGCGTTTGTCATCGTTCACGCGCCGCGGTATGGAATCCAGCATGACCCGGAGCCTCCGCGCCGCCCTGGCCGCCGCCGTCATGGCCCTGCCGCTCGGCTGCTCGCCCGCCGAGGAGCCGGGCCCGCCCCCGCCCGACGAGGGCCCCCGCCCAGCCCCGGATTGCCAGGCGGAGGTCACGGTGCCCTACGGCCTCAACGGCACGCCGGGTCTGCCCGCGGAGCCCCACGCGGAGGTGCTGGGCGCCAACCCCGAGCCCTTCCAGGTCCACCTGGGCGCGCCCAGCCGCGACCCCTCGGCGTCGGTCTCGTTCCTCTGGCGCACCGACGTCGACACCCTGGCCACGGTCGTGGAGTACGCCGAAGGGACGGACCTCAGCGGGGACCGGACCCGGGTGGAGGGCGCCACGTTCCTGTTCGACGGCGACGCCGAGCGCATGCACGAGGTGCGGCTCTGCGGCACGTTGACGCCGGCCACGGCCTACACCTACCGGGTGGGCTTCGACGGCGCGTGGTCCCCCGAGCACACCTTCAGCACCCCCGGGGAGCCGGGCTCCTTCGACACGCTGCGGGTGGCCATCGCCGGGGACAGCCGCGGCGCGTACACGACCTGGGCGTCGATGGTGCAGCAGATGGAGGCGTTCGAGCCCGACCTCTACCTCTTCGCCGGCGACATGGTGGAGCTCGGCCCCTACCAGGGCGAGTGGGACGCCTGGTTCGAGGCCGCCGGCGACGTCCTGGCCCGCAAGCTGCTGATCCCGACCCACGGCAACCACGAGTTCCTGGCCCAGAACTACTTCGCGCAGTTCGGCATGCCCCGGAACGAGGAGTGGTTCAGCATCGACTACGGCCCCCTGCACCTGGTCTCCCTCAACGACAGCGTGCGCGACGTTGGGGACCTGAACGCCCTGCAGCCCCAGTACCTGCAGGAGGTCCTGCCGACGTCCTCGGCCCCGTGGACGATCGCGATGCACCACCGCTCGGGCTACAGCTCCTGCACGGTCCACGGCTCGGCCCTGGACGTCCGCGAGGCCTGGTACCCGATCCTCGAAGACAACGACGTCGACCTGGTGGTGGCCGGCCACAACCACATCTACGAGCGCAGCGTGCCGATCCGGGACGGGGCCGAGGTCGCCCCGGGCGCCGGCACCACCTACCTGGTGACCGGCGGTGCCGGCGCCCCGCTTTACACGTCGACCGAGGAGACCTTCTTCACGGAGGTGGCCGACTCCATCGAGCACTTCATCATCCTGGACCTGGGGCCCCAGGGCGCGACGGCGACCGTGTACGACCGGGAAGAGAACGTGATCGACACCTTCGAGCTCCCCGCCCGCTGAGCTGCGGTCAGAACGCCGGGGTCCCCAGCCCGGCGACCCCCAGCCCCAAGGCCGCGGTCAGCGCGCCGCAGATCCAACCCATCAGCAGCAGCCACCAGGCCAGGCGTCGAGCGTTGGCGCTGCGTCCGCGCAGGGCGAGCGCGCCGCCCAGGGCCAGGGCGACGGCGAAGAACGCCAGGTGCTCCTTGCTCTCGAAGCGCAGGGCCACCGACGGCAGGTCGCGGAGCAGCCCCGGCTTCACGGACCCCCGGTAGGTGGGGTACAGCGCCCACCCCGCCGCGAAGGTCAGGGTCAGGAGGCCCGCGCCCAGCTCCGCGCTCCGCCGCCCCCAGACCGTCAGCGCGCCGCGGCGGCGCAGGCTGATCACCGGGTGCAGCAGCAGCGCCAGGGCCAACACGCCCAGGTGCCCGTGCAGCCGCTCCAGCAGCGCGAAGACCGCGCCGCTCATGGGAGCGCCAGCATCGCGGCCGCGCAGAGCCCGACCAGCGGCGGGGTGAGTCGCTGGAGGTGGGGCAGGAGCCGCTGGGGGACCGGGTCGGGCAAGACCGCGACCAGCGCCGCGACCCCCGCGCCGTGCAGGACGGAGACGCCGACGCGCCAGAAGTAGGGCACGTGGGCCTGGGCGAGGACCGACGAGGCGGGCACGGGGTCGAAGGCGACCGCGGCCAGGTGCTGCAGGGCGTAGGAGACCGTGGCGACCAGGGCGAAGGTCGCCGCCGCCGCGGCGAGGGCGGACGGCTTCATTGCCGGTGCTCCCGCACCCGCGCGCACTCGGGATCGGGCCGGAGCGACTCCCCGGTGACATGCCGGGAGACCACGCGGCAGCCCCCGCGGCAGACGTCGGCCCAGGGGCAGGTGGAGCAGGGCGCGGGGAGGGCGTCGGCGAAGGCGCGCCAGGCCCGCAGGGTGGGGTCCTGGCGCCAGGCCTCGGCCAGGGGGGCGTCGTCGCTGTCCTCGGCCGCGAAGGAGCAGGGCTTCCAGCGGCCGGCGGCGCTGCGGGTGATCAGGCGCTCCCCGGCCACGCAGCCGCTGACGTCGAGGGTGCGGGCCAGGGAGGGGGCGTCGACGTGCTCGGCGATGAAGGGGACCATCGCGCAGTCGAAGCGGATCGTCAGGCCGTGGCGCGCCTCCAGGTCCAGGGCCAGGGGCCAGAGGGAGGAGGCATCGTCGGGGGCCAAGACGAAGCGCTCGTAGGTGTCGGCCCCCCGCCCGCTGGGCTTGAAGCGCAGCCACTGCCACTCGACGACGCCCAGGTCGGCGAGGGCGGCCGCCAGGGCCGGCAGGTGCCGCAGGTTCTGGGACGTGACGACGGTGTTCACGCCCACGGCGGCGCCGGCGTCCCGCAGGACGCGCAATGCCTCGAAACCGCGCGCCGCGCCGGACCAGCCGCGCACGGCCTCGTAGGCGCCGGGCAGGCCGTCCAGGGAGACGTTCACCTGCCCGAACAGGGCCGCCATGCGCGGCGCGCGCTCAGGCGTCACGCCGAAGCCGGAGGTGGTGAGGTTCGGCACCAGGCCGCGCGCACGGGCGTGCTCGGCCAGATCGAGCAGGTCCTCCCGCAGCGCCGCCTCCCCCCCGCCGAAGGCCACCTCGAAGACGCCGGCGGCCGCGCTCTGGTCCAGCTGATCGCGCAGCACGGCCAGGGAGGGCTCCTCCCGCGCTTCGGGGCTCGCCTCCAGGTAGCAGCCGGTGCAGGCGACGGGGCAGCGGTCGGTGACGGAGACGTGCACCTCGGTTGGGGCGCGCAGGGCGCCGGGCACGTCGACGTTGCCGGGGCCCCAGGGGGTCGATGCGGGCAGCGCGGCGACGCCGGCGTGATCCAGGTGCAGCAAGGCGGGGGGATCGGCCCAGGCCAGGATGCCGCCGAAGGCCTCGCGGCGCAGGCGAGGCGGGGCGTCCTGGTCCTCGACGGTTGGGGGGCCGGAGCCGCCGGCCGACGAAGGACCGCCCTCGGTCGACGACCCGCCACCCGACGGCGACGCATCTCCCGGCGGGCCGGCGATCCAGCGGGCCAGGCGGTCGGCGAAGGCGTTGACGATCGCCGCACCCACGACCGCCGAGACCAGCGCCAGGCCGACCACGCTGCCCACGGCCGAGCAGTTGGGGCTGCGGCCTCGGCGGACCCGCAGGGGGACGGGGAGATCGGTCACAGCCCCACCCAGCCCAGCAGATCGGCGGCGCGCAGCGCCAGGTAGCCCGCCGCGAGGGTGGCGGCGAAGGCGCCGAGCCGAATCAGTGAGCGCGCGGCCGCCCGATCCGTGCCGCACAGGGCCCCCAGGGCCAGCCCGTGGATCAGGACGGCGGAGCCGAACGTCGCCGCCGTCGCTCGCCCCAGGCCCGCCTCCCAGGCCTCGGCCAGCAGCCCTCCGCCCAGCACGAACACGGCGAGGGGGACCAGGCCCCAGGGCCGGGCGCCGCGCCACCCTCCCCGCGCGCCCAGGGGCAGGGCCGGCAGCACGAAGAGGGCCAGCAGGACCCACGCGACGCCGGCCGCCGCGTCCCGTCGACGCAGCCGCCCCTCCCGCTGGGCCCGCGTCTGCCGGGAGCGGGCGCGCTCGGGGGTGACCCAGGCCTCCACCGCGGCCAGCTCGTCCAGGCGCCCGGCATCGGCGAGCACCCGCCCCCAGGCGTCGGCCACCTGCGCCGCGTCGTCGCCGTCGCGATGCCGGGTCCAGAGCGCGTCCCCCAGCGCGGCGGCCCCCTCGGGTTCCGTCGCCCGAAGCTCCGCCAGCAGCCACAGCCCCAGGTCGCGGTGCAGGGCGTCGGGCAGACCGTCGACGTGCACGGCCCGTAGGCGGGGCACAGAGCGGGCACGATTCACCGGAGCGGCGCGCCGGGCCTCCTGGAGCATGCCGTACAGGCCGAAGTCGCCCCCGTGCCGACGATCCTCCAGGAACGCGACGCGGCCGCGGCACTGCTCGGCCCGGGGGTCCGCCGCCACAACGCAGCTGCGCCAGGCCCCGAGCGCGCCGACGAAGTCCCCGTCCCGCTCGAAGGCGCGCGCCTCATCCACCGGTCCCGCCAGGGCCGTCGACAGCGTCAGGAGGAGGAGGAGGGCAAGCACGTCCGGCCCAGGGTGCCCCACAAGCGAACGCGGCGCACGAACCACGGACCCCAGCGCAAGCCGCAGCCCCGACCCGTCGAAAAATCGCCGCCGGATCGATCAATGCAGTGGCCATCCCGCGGCAGCCTCGCTACAACTGACCCGCGTTCATTAACGGAGGATCGCGATGAGGCCCCAGCTCCACACCTGGTTCAGCGAGTACAACCGCTGCCACACCCACCCCACCAACCGACTGACCCACAAGTTCGCGCTCCCGGTGATCGTGTTCCACGTCGTGGCCATGCTCGACTGGATCGCGGTGCCCGGGGCGGTGCTCTTCGAGCTGCCATCGGGCCCGTACATGCTGTCGGTGGGCCACCTCTTCGCCGTCGCCGCCCTGGCCTTCTACCTCTGGGCCGAGTGGCGCTATGCGCTGGTCATGGCCCTGTTCGTGCTGCCGATGTTCCCCCTGGCCCACGTCACGCCCGTCTGGGCCGTGGTGGCGCTCGCGGTGGGCGGCTGGCTGGTGCAGCTGGCCGGGCACGTGGTGTGGGAGAAGGCGCAGCCGGCCTTCCTGACCAACCTGCTGCAGGCGCTGATCGGGCCGCTGTACTTCGTCGCGGTGCTGCTGGGCGACTGGCACCCCGAGGGCGAAGCCCAGCGCACCGAGCCCCTGGCCGCCTGAGGCGATCGATCCGGCCGACGGCCCCCCTCGGGGCTGCGTCCCTCACTTCATCACGGTGCCGCCGTCCACGGGGATCGCCTGGCCGTGGATCGCGCCGGCGCCTTCGCTGCAGAGCATCGCCACCAGCGCCGCCACCTCGTCCGCCGTCACCATGCGGCCCTGGGGGGAGGCCTTCTCCAGCTGCCGGCGCGCGTCCTCCTCGGAGTGCTTCGTGCTCGCCGCGATGCGCTGCACCGCCTCCAGGGACATGTCCGTCTCCACCCAGCCCGGGCAGACCGCGTTGACGGTGACGCCGCGGGTGGCGACCTCCAGGGCCAGGGCCCGGGTCATGCCCACCAGGGCGTGCTTGCTGGCGCAGTAGGCGGAGGTGTAGGCCTGCCCCGTCAGCCCGGCCAGGCTGGCGATGTTCACCACCCGCCCCCAGCCGCGCTTCGCCATCGTCGGCAGGAACGCGCGGCACAGGGCGTAGGGCCCGTGCACGTTGATCTGCATCAGGCGATCCCAGGTCGCGTCGTCCGTGCGGTGGATGGGCGCTCCGATGGCGATTCCAGCGTTATTGATGAGGACGTCGACGGGTCCGATGGCCTCGATCCCGGCCGCGATGGAGGCACGGTCGGCCATGTCCATCACCACCACCCGCGCGCCCAGGGGCCCGGCGACGGCTTGCAGCGTGTCGGCATGGCGGCCGGTCAGGATCAGGTCGAAGTCGGCGGCCAGGTGGCGGGCGATGGCGGCGCCGATGCCGC
>CALCXL010000822.1 GCA_937907595.1 uncultured Pseudomonadota bacterium | reverse complement strand
ACCAGCCGGACCCCGACGCCCTGCTGCTGCTCTTGGATCGGGACCCCGTGCGCAAGCTGCTGCGGGAGATCCTGCAGACGACGCTGGTGGACTTTGGCCACAAGATCGCCACGCCCATGCGCTCGGCGCCCATCAGCAAGGGCCTGGGCGCCTTCGGCAGCCTGGGCGACCGCGCGCGCAGGCGGGCCGGGGTGCTGGGTGCCCTGGCCGAGGAAGTGGCCGGCGCGGTCGGCGGCGAGCTCGAGCGCCAGGTGGAGCGCAAGGCGTCCGAGTTCGCGGACACCGCCCTGTCGGGCGTGCTGCAGCGCATCGTGCAGATGATCTCCGGCCCGGACCGCTCGGCGGATCAGGCCGCGCTGCGCCTCGCCCTGCTCGACGGCGCCTGGGACTGGACCGGCCCCGTCGCCGCGGCCGAGCTCCGCCGGGGCGATCCCCAGGCCGTCGCCGCCGTCCTGCGTGAGGCCCTTGGCGCCTGGACCGGGCGCGACGACTTCGAGGACACGCTGCGGGGCTGGCTGGACCAGCTGCTCGCCGACCAGGGGCACCAGCGCCTCCGCGACGTCCTGGAGGACCTGGACCTCCTGGAGCCCTTCACCGAACACAGCTCCGTGCTGCTGCGGCAGCGCGCCCACGACTTCGTGGCCACCGCCCCCTTCGCCCGCTGGCTGGCGGAGCTCGAGGAACCTTCATGACCGACGCCCACCTGCCCGCCCTCCCCGACTCCCTGGCCGGCCTGCGCCGGATCCTGGGGAACCTGTGGTGGAGCTGGACGCCCGCCGCCCGCGCCCTGGTGGAGGGGATCGATCCCCAGGCCTGGCACGCCCACCGGGGCCGCATCGCGCCCTGGAGCCACGCCGTGCCCCGGGCCCGCTGGGTCGAGCTGAGCGGGGACGCCGACTTTCTGGCCCGCCTGGCCGACGTCGAGGCCGCCCTGGATGGCTACCTGGCCTCCAGAGAGACCTGGTGGCACCGGAACCACGTCGACGACGCGGGCCGGAGCAAGCTGGACTGCGTGGCCTACTTCTCCATGGAGTTCGGCATCCACGAGGGCCTGCCGGTCTACAGCGGCGGCCTGGGCGTCCTGGCCGGCGACCACATCAAGTCGGCCAGCGACCTGGGCCTGCCCTTCGTGGGCGTGAGCCTCTTCTACCGCAAGGGCTACTTCCAGCAGGCGGTGCGCGGCGGCGAACAGGTGGAGGAGTACCCGTCCCAGACGGCGACCGAGCGTGGGCTACGTCGGGCGATCGGCGCGGGAGGACAGCCCTTGGAGGTGTTCGTGCCGCTCTACGACCGCTTCATGCGGGCGGAGGTCTGGGAGGCCGCGGTGGGCCGCGCGCGGCTGCTGTTCCTGGACACGGACGTGGTGGGCAACCGGCCCGAGGACCGGGCGCTGACCCAGAACCTGTACGGCGGGGACACGCGCATGCGGATCTGCCAGGAGATCGTCCTGGGCATCGGCGGCATGCGCGCCCTGCGCGGCGCGGGGCTCAACCCCGACGTGCTTCACCTCAACGAGGGCCACTGCGCCTTCGTGCTGCTGGAGCGCCTGCGCGAGGAGCTTGCGGGGGGGCTGGCCCACGACCTGGCCGTGGAGCGCGTGAAGCGGCAGTCGGTGTTCACCACCCACACCCCGGTCGCGGCCGGGCACGACCGCTTCTGGGCCGAGCTGGTGGACGACTGCCTGCGCGTGTACCGCCGGCAGCTGGGCCTGCAGGCGCAGGAGCTCATGGACCTGGGGCGCGAGCGCCCGGGTTCGTCGGAGCCGCTGTGCATGACCGTTCTGGCGCTCCGGGGCACCCGCTCGGCCAACGGCGTGTCGGAGAAGCACGGCGAGGTCAGCCGCGAGATGTGGGCGCACCTGTACCCGGCCTGCGACGTCGACGAGGTGCCCATCGGCCACATCACCAACGGGGTGCACGCGCCCAGCTGGGTGGGACCGGAGCTCCAGGCGCTGATCGAGCGGACCCTGGGGCCCGACTGGAAGCGACGGCTCACCGACGCCGATCGCATGACCGAGCTCGACGAGCTGGACGCCGCCGCGCTGTGGGCCGCCCACGCCGCCCGCAAGGCCGCGCTCATCGACCTGGTGCAGCGACGCACGGGCACGGCGCTGGATCCCGACGCCCTCCTGCTGGGCTTCGCGCGCCGGTTCGCGCCCTACAAGCGCGGCGACATGCTGGTCTCCGACCTGGAGCGCGCGGTGAAGCTGATGGCCGACGCCGATCGGCCCGTCAACCTGCTGTACAGCGGCAAGGCCCACCCCCGGGACGGCCACGGCAAGGACATCGTGGGCCGCGTGCTGGAGGCGACGGAGGCCCGCGGGCTGGCCGGGCGGGTGGTGTTCCTGGCGGACTACGACATCGGCGTGGGCCGGGCGTTGGTCCAGGGCGTGGACGTGTGGGTCAACAACCCGCGCCGCCCCCGGGAGGCCTCGGGCACGTCGGGCCAGAAGGTGGCCATGAACGGGGGCCTGAACTGCTCGACCCTCGATGGCTGGTGGATCGAGGGCTACGCGCTGGACCCCCTCGCCGGCTGGGCCGTGGGCTCGCCCGAGCCGACGGACGACATCGATCGGGGCGACCGGGACGACCGGGAGGCGCTGTACCGGGTGCTGGAGCAGGAGATCACGCCGCTGTTCTACGATCGCGACGGCGCCGGCCTGCCCCAGGGCTGGATCCGGCGGATGCGGGCGGCGATCGCCACGGGCCTGCCGGCCTTCAACACCGACCGGATGGTCTCCGACTACGCGGTGAAGTCCTACCTGGGCTGAGCCGCAGGGCGCGGGGCCGCGCGCTCAGGCGTCGGAGTCGGCCGACTCGAAGTCGGCGTCCGCGGCGGCGTCGTCGGAGTCGTCGGAGTCGTCGGAGGCGACGTCCTCGGGCTCGGGGGCGTCCTCGCGGACGGCGGCGGCGAACTCGGCCGACGTCTCCACCGCCAGGGCGGGCTCCACGACGATCTCCATGGGCCTCCAGGGCAGGGCGTTGACGCAGTTGCGGCCGTTCTCCTTGGAGATGTACAGCGCCTCGTCCGCCCGCTTGACCAGGGCGTCGGCGTCGTCGTCCTTGCCGAAGCAGGTCACCCCGAAGCTCATGGTCTTGCTCAGGGTCTTGCCGTCGCCGATGTCGGTCACCAGGGCCTCGAAGGCGGCCCGGAGCCGCTCGGCCGCGATCTGCCCGCCCTCCAGGTCGGTCTCCGGCAGCACGATGAGGAACTCCTCACCGCCGAAGCGCCCGGCCACGTCGATGTCCACGCGCACCCCGGCCCGCAGGACCTCGGCGCAACCGATGATCACGGCGTCGCCGGCGGGGTGGCCGTGGGTGTCGTTGACCCACTTGAAGTGGTCGATGTCGCACATGATCACGGCCAGCGGCTTGTCGTAGCGGCGGGCGCGCTTCACCTCCTCGTGCAGGCGGTGCATGGCGAAGCGTCGGATGAAGAGGCCGGTCAGGCCGTCCGTGATCGCCGCCTCGTAGAGCCGGGCCCGGGCGATGGCGATGGCCGCCTGATCGGCCAGGGCCTGCAGGATGGTCTCGTCGCTGTCCACGAAGGGCTGGTTGCCCTTGCGGTTGGTGATGTTGATGACGCCGATGACCTCGTCGTCCACCTTCATGGGCACGCAGAGCAGGCTGCGCACGTGGTTGTTCTCACCGGCCGTGAAGGTGCCGTCGGCCTCGATGTTGTTGACGCGCTGGGTCTTGCCGGTCTCCCAGACCTGGCCGGCGGTGCCTTCACCACGCTTGAAGCGCTTGCACTGGATCTCGCCGTCGTTGATGCGCTGCTGCACCCGCTTGTCCGGCAGGCCCTCCACCACGCGGATGACCAGCTCCTCCGTGTTCTCGTCGACCATCATCAGGGAGCCCTTCTCGGCCTCCACCGCGCCGGTCGCCTTGCCCAGGATGATGGCGAGCATCTTGGTGAGGTCGCTGACCTCGCCCAGCTTCTTGGTGACGTCGAAGAGAATCTCCAGCTGGTGGAAGCTGCGGGCCTGGCGCTTCCGGGAGATCTTGATGCTCTCGTAGAGGTTGGCGGTGTTGATGGCCACGGCCGCCTGCGAGCAGAGGGAGCCCAGGAACTCGCGGTCCTCGGCGGAGATCGCGTGCCCGTCGCGGTCCATGCCCACCGACAGCACGCCGACCACCCGGCCAGGCATGACCAGGGGGATCCACAGCTGGCCCTCCAGGGCGCTGAGGCCGTGCTCGCCGAAGATGTAGGGGAAGCGGGGCTCGCCGGAGGGGGTGATCACCGAGAAGGGATCGCCCGCCAGCAGCAGGCGCCAGAGGATGCCGTCCGACGCGGGGCCGGCCAGCTGCAGGACCCGGTCGGGCAGGCCGTTGGCGGCGCGGACCTCCAGGACGGGCGGGTCGGACTCGTCGTCGTGCAGCAGCACCGCGAGCTTGCCCACCCGCGCCCGCTCGCGGCACATGGCCATGAGCAGGTCGCAGAGCGGCGCGACCTCCAGCACGTCGTACAGCGCCTCACCGGCCTTCAGGAGCGCCTGGAGGTCGAAGACCTTGCGGTCCAGCTCGACGTTGGAGCGATCCACCTGCGACGCACGATCCTTCGATCGACCCATGATTCCTCCCGGTGCCTGCCTCAGCAGGGTCCTTTTCGGCGGCGGGAGGGCAGACTTGATGGAAAAGGGGGAGATCGGGTGTGTGCGACCCGATCGGGCGATCCTACCGCTCGGGATCGATCGCGCGGCGGCCCAGGATCTCCACGTCCGACGCGCTGAGATCGTTCAGGGCCAGGCGCTTGCCCCGGCTCCAGCCGCCCGCGGGGCCCACGGCCACCACGACCTCACCGCGCTCGTCGCTGGTGGAGGGCACCGGGAGGAACTCGGCGTCGTCCCAGCTGACCACGCCCATGACCTCGTAGGGACCGCCCAGCGGCCCGGACAGCAGGTAGGTGTTGCCCCGGTTGAGGGTGTCCACGGCCTCCGCCGACAGGCCCACGCTGTGCACTCGGGGCATGCCCTTGAGGATGACGCCGTCGGTGGTGGTGGCCAGGGTGGCGTGCACCGCCGGCACGGTCGGCACCGACTGGCGACCCAGGAGGAAGCCGACCAGGAGGCTGGCGACCAGGAGCATGGAGGCGGCCACCATCCAACCGGCGGTGGCGCGGGGCGGCTCCCAGCCCGTGGAGGCGGGGGACTCCGGCTCCGGGGGGAGCTGCCACTCGGGGCGGATGGCCACGCGGCCGGTGTCCGCCAGATCCCGCGCGATCTCCGTGTCGATCCGCGACAGCGTGTCCGGGTCCAGGTCCGCGCCGATGCCGTCGAGCAGCCCCTCGAAGCGAAAGCTCCCGGTCTCCCGCGCCGCGACGGCCACGCGGGCGGCGGTCAACACGCGGTCGTCGATGCCGTCGGGCATCTCGTCCTCGAACTCGTGACGCAGGCCGTAGAGGTCCTGGGACACGGCCAGCCTGGCGTCGCGCTCCGCCTGGCAGGAGACGCAGGCCTCCAGGTGCTGCCCCACCGGCGCCGGCGGGGTCTCGTGATCCCGGAGGGTCTCCCAGATCCAGGCCGTGGTTTGCGTGCAGTCCATCTACGAGTCCGCCCTCGCGCGGCGGCTTGGCGCCAGGTGAGCCAGGCTCAGCGCGAGCGCCTCCCGGCCGGAGCGGAGGCGGCGCTTCACGGTGGCCTCCGAGCACGACAGCGCCACGGCGGCCTCCTTGTAGGTCAGACCCTGGCAGTCGACCAGGTACACCGCGGTGCCCTCGTCGCCGGGCAGGGCGTCCAGGGCGTCGGCCACCTCCGAGCGCACCTTCTTGCGGTCGATGCTGTCCTCGGGCGAGATGCCGGCGGAGACGAGGGTGAGTCCCAGGGGCACCGCCGTGCGGGCCTTGCGCTCGTTGGAGCGCTCCAGGACGTGCAGTCCGCGGTGGTGCACGGCCGTCAGGGCGTAGCCGATGAAGGAGCCGGTGATGGCGCCGCGGCGGGCCTGCACGGCCACGGCGGCGAGGGCCTCGACCAGGATGTCCTCCGCCTGCTGGTGGTGCCAGCCCATCTTGCGGGCCATGCCCCACAGGCGCTTGCGGTGCCGCTTGTACAGCTGGTCGAAGGCGCTCTCGTCCCCGTCCGCAAAGCGGCCCAGGAGTTCTTCATCGGTCTGGAGTCTGGTCAGCATGGTCAGCCCATAGCGTAGGACCGGTGGGGGTTCACCGTCGGGTCAATCTTCGGGTCGTCGGTCCA
>CALCXL010000821.1 GCA_937907595.1 uncultured Pseudomonadota bacterium | reverse complement strand
TATCCGGATCCGCCGCCGTACTCGATCCCCGTGATCAGTGTCAGAGCCAGACCCGGCGGAACTGCGTGATTCCCGTGGAGTTCTGCTGATCGTTGGCGAGGTTTGGGGCGTCAAACTGAAACATGTCGTCGACCGCGCCATCGCAGTTGTTGTCGATGCCGTCGCACACCTCCGGAGCCCCATTTGACTCCGGGGCCGCCCAGTCCTTTCCCCATACCGCGGGATTCGAGTCGTCGCAGTCCCCATTGCAGAGGCGAAATCCATCGCCGTCGCTGTCCTGTTCCCACGCCGGCACGTCGCCGTCGCAGTTGTTGTCGATGCCGTCGCACAACTCCCACTCGCCGTACCAGGGGCTGACGTCGATGTCGTAGTCATCGCAGTCGATGCAGGCCAGCGCGAAGTCGCCGTCGACGTCGGTCACTTCTTCCAGCACCAGCCAGGTGTCGCAGTCGTCGTCCAGACCGTTGCACTGCTCTTCGGCGCCGGGATGGATGGCCGGGGCGAGGTCGTTGCAGTCGTCGCACAGCGGGTAGCTGTCCATGTCCACATCGACGTCCTCGTCCGGAAGGAGCAGGAAGTCGCAGTTGTTGTCCCTGCCGTCGCAGATCTCAGAGGCACCGGGGTTGACGGCGGCTTCTTCGTCCGCGCAGTCAGCACAGAGGGGCCAGCCGTCGAGATCGTCGTCGATGAGTTCGTCCGGCTCCAAGTTTCCGTCGCAGTCGTTGTCCTGCAGATCGCATTGGGCCGGAGCGCCTGGGAAGACCTCGTCGTTGTCGTCGTTGCAGTCGCCCTCAGCTTCTGTGTAGCCGTCCCCATCCAGGTCAGAGGCCGCGAAGGCCCCCCCCCCCCAAATGGCAACCATCCCGATCAACATGGCGGCAACGGCCAATTGGGGGTTGCGGGCGTTCGATCTGTCCCCGAGTCGCATGCGCATCGTCCTGCTCCGGCTTCTTGCCCGGCTGCGACAGCGCGCGTCCTGCTTGACGCTCTGTTCGCCCCCCCCCGGGAGTTGGTGTCTCCGTGGAGGGTTCCACGGTCGCGGCGCTGGGTCCAGGAGTTTGTGAGGAGGGAACCTGGGGCGGCCCACGCCGGGCACGGGAAGTGGGGCCCCACCCTCAAACCTCCAACCGATCCCCCGGCGCCGGCACGTCCACCCGGGCGAACTCCCGCTCCAGCAGGAGATCGCGCAGCACCTCCTGCCCCTCGGGCTCGCCGTGCACCAGGATCACCCGGCGCAGGGGGCCGCGCTCGCGCACCGCCTCGGCGAACTCGATCAGCTCCCGCTGATCGGCGTGGGCGCTGAAGCCCTGCAGGCTGATCACCTCGGCGCGGCGGGCCAGGTTCATGCCGAAGACGCGGACCTCGCTCCGGCGCTCCACCAGGCGGCGACCGAGGGTGTGCTTCGCCTGGAAGCCCACAAAGAGCACCGTGTTCCGCGGGTCCCCCACCATCGCCTTGAGGTGGTGCAGGACGCGGCCGCCCTCGCACATGCCGCTGGCCGACAGGATGACGGCGGGTCCGACGCCGGCGGTCACCGCCATCGACTGCTCCACGCTGTTGACGTAGGTCAGCCCGGGGAACTCGAAGGGGGAGTCGCCGCTGCGCAGCAGATCGAAGACCTCCCGGTCGTAGCAGTCGGGGTGCAGCTTGAAGACCTCCGTCAGGCGGACCGTCAGGGGCGAGTCGACGTACACCGGCACCGAGGGCAGCCGCCCCGCCTTGTGCAGCCGCTTGAGGGCGAAAACCACCTCCTGGGCGCGCTCCAGAGCGAACGTCGGGATCAGCAGCTTGCCGCCGCGGCCGATCGTGCGCTGCACCGCGTCCAGCAGGCCGTCGTCCATGCGCTGGACCTCGTCGTGAAGGCGATCGCCGTAGGTGCTCTCCGTCAGCAGGCAGTGCACGCCGTCGGGCACCTGCGGATCGCGCAGCAGCGGCATGTTCTTGCGGCCCAGGTCGCCGGTGAAGGCCAGGCGCGTCACCTGCTCGTCCTCGTCGATGTCCAGCACCACGATCGCGCTGCCCAGGACGTGACCGGCGTCCAGGAAGCGCAGGGTGATGCCCGGCGCGATCTCCCTCGGCATCTCGTAGGGCAAGGGCACCATCGTCCGCAGCGCCCCCACCACGTCCTCCATGTCGTACAGCGGCTCCACCGGCTCCAGGTCGGGCTGGCCCTTCTGGATCTGGCGGGTGATGAAGCGGGCGTCCGAGGCCTGGATCATCGCGGCGTCCGACAGCATCGGCGCGCAGAGGTCCCGCGTCGCCGGCGTCAGGTGGATCGGCCCGCGGTAGCCGCTCTTGTGCAGCAGCGGCAAGGCCCCGCTGTGGTCGATGTGCGCGTGGGAGAGCACGACGGCGTCGATGTCCGCCACCGGCAGCCCCAGATCGCGGTTGCGCTCGTTGGCCTCCGCCCGCCGCCCCTGGAACAGCCCGCAGTCCAGCAGGACGCAGGCGCGCGAGGTGCGCAGGAGGTGCTTGGATCCGGTGACGCCCTGGGCGGCCCCCACGAACTGCAGTTCGATCATCGCTCGCTCCTGATGCGGGGTTGCATCCGAGGCTAGATCGGGGCGATATCGTGCACCAGCGGCCTTCGGGGGGGCAGCCCTCTTTGGGGGGGCTCTACGGCGCGGGCAGGTCGACGGGCGGGAGCTCCGACCAGCGCCCTTCGGCCAGCTCCCGCTCCAGCTGCCCCGCCGGCCACGCCGCGTGCCCGAAGACCAGCCACGCGCGGGTGGGTCCGCCGCCGGAGCGGTGCGCCGCCGCCAGCCGCCGCGCCCGGCGCTGGGACGTGGTGAAGCGGAAGGTGCCCGGCGTGACCTCGTAGAGCAGCACGCCCTGCTCGGCCGCCACGGGCCCGCCCACGCGCAGGTCACCTGGCAGCTTGAGCATCGGGCGCAGGGTCAGGTCCAGGGTGCGGTCGAGCCGGAAGCCCAGGGCGGCGCCGCCCTCCAGGGGGCAAACGGCGTACAGCGCGCCGGCGAAGGAGTCCTCGGGGCGTTGCGGCGCGCCCCGCACCAGACGCAGGGGGCAGGGCTCGTCCAGCAGGCCGATGGCGGCGCGGTCCATGA
>CALCXL010000820.1 GCA_937907595.1 uncultured Pseudomonadota bacterium | reverse complement strand
TCGGCGGGACCGGCACCGTCTGCAGGAACTCGGGGCGCACCGGGACGCGGACTCCGGGTCGGCTCTCGAAGGTCTCCGTGGCCAGGTCCTCCCCGCTGAGCTCGGTGGGCACGCTGACCCAGCCGGCGTTGGAGCGGAGCAGCTTGCGCAGCGACTCGCCCTCGGGCAGCCCCCGCTGGAACGTTCCCAGGAGGTCGGCCACCTCAGCGGCGCTGGCGGGTCGGTCCTCGCGCCGCGGCTGCATGCACGATCGCAGGAGGTCGGCCAGCTCGGGGTACTTGCGGTGGATGCGGCCGAAGGAGACGTCGGCGTCCAACAGCGGCTGCACTTCCACGATCTTCATCCACACGCCGTGGACCGTCTCCGACTCGAAGAGCGGCTGGCCGGTGATCATCTCGTAGAGAAGGGCGCCCAGGGAGAAGACGTCGCTGCGCCGGTCCAGGTGCTCGCCGCCCACCTGCTCGGGGGACATGAAGCGGGGCGACCCCTTCAGCTCCCCGGGTTTGGTGGTCATGCCCGGCAGGATCGACACCTTCGCGATGCCGAAGTCCATGACCTTGGCCACGCCCGCGGGGGTGAGGATGACGTTGCTGGGCTTGAGGTCGCGGTGGACCAGGCCGAGGGCGCGGCCGCGCTCGTCGCGGGCCTCGTGGGCGTGGTGCAGCCCCAGGCAGATCTGCTCGGCGATGGCCACGGAGACCCGCGTGGCCAGCCGCCCGCGGGCGTCCAGCAGGCGCTCCACGGTGGGGCCGTGCACCAGCTCCATCAGCAGGTAGGGCTGGCCTGAGATCTGGCCGATGTCGAAGGTCTGCACGATGTTGGGGTGCTGGAGCATGCCGCCCACCCGGCCCTCCCGCTGCAGCGCGCGCACCAGCTGCGGGTCCTGCTCGCCGTGCTCGCGGTGCAGGATCTTCAGGGCGCAGTCGCGGGGCAGGCCGGTGGCCTCGTTCGTGCGCACCCGGAAGACGCGGGCCATGCCGCCCTCGCCCAGCAGGCCCAGGACCTCGAAGCGACCCATCTGCATGGGCAGCTGGTCGACCGTGATCTGATCGGGGTTGAGGGGGGCCACCGCGCGACGTTAGCCGATGCGGAGGCGGCTCCGACCGCCGTGGTGGGGAGCGGGGAGACGTCGACCGATCGTTGATCGACCGTCGGCGATCAGCGCCCTGCAGGGGCCCCGGCCTCCTCCTGGAGGATGCGCTCCAGGATGCGCGCCTCCTCCTCCCGGGCCTGCTCCACGCCGCCGGCGCCGGGCGGGTCCAGCAAGCCCTGGGACACGGCGGCGACGAGCACGTCCCGGGGGGCGACCACCACCTCCATCCAGTTGCCGCCGCCCCGCGTGACCAGCGCGCGCTCGGTCCGATCGGCGGTGGCAGCCAGGAAGTTGAACAGGCCCAGGGCGGCGTCGACGTCGTACCAGTCGTCCAGATCCCGGGCGGGCAGCCAGGTGTGCAGGCCGTCGCGCCAGGCGTGCAGGGTGTAGCTGCCCGCCGCGCCCCCGGCCGGTCGGGTGGTGGCGATCAGGCCGTCGCCCGGGGAGAAGGTCGCAGGCGGAGGCGGCGGGTCTTCCCAGAAGAGGGTCGCGTCCAGGGGTGGGCCGGCGGCCATGGCCCAGCGCGTCAGCAGGGTCTCGTGCTGGTTGGGCCACATCCCTGTCTCCGGATCGAAGTCCAGGGTGCCGCCGTGCAGCGCCAGCAGGTCGCCGGCGTCCTGGGGGATCTCGTGGGAGGAGACGACGGGCCGCGAATCCGGGGGCAGCAGGCCGACCGCTCGGAGCTGCTGGAGGGCTGGCGGATCCGGCGACCAGTCCCCGCCCGCGACCACAGGAGCGCACGCCCCGTCCTCCCGCGCGAAGACCTCCCCCAGCACGCCCGGCTCCGCGGCCAAGGCCTGCAGGCGGTCGCACCAGGGGTTGGGCTGGCAGAAGGTGACCATCCAAGCCCAGGGACGGATCGTGGCGACGTCGGCGTTCGGGGCGGCCCGGAGCGCCGCGTGCCAGCGCTGCCACATCGCCTCGTCGCCCGCGCAGAGCCGCGACTCGACCCATCCGGAGGGGGGGTGCTGCGGGCCCCACTGCTCGTCGAGGCGGGGCCAGGGGGCGTCGAAGCGGGCGGGGCGGGCCATGGGCTCGCTGCGCGGGGCGGCCATGAGGAAGAGGGCGTCGGGGTTGTCCGCCAGGTCCAGGGCGCGGGGCCCTGGCTGCGAGCTTCCCTCGGACAGCCTCTGCGTGTCCCGCATCCCCAGGACGACAGCGGCGGCGGCGCCGGCGATCGCCACCAGCCCCAACCCCAGGAGGATCAGGAGGACGGGGGACGGGCCGGTCGGCGGGGGCGGGGGCGGGGGCGGGCCCTCGCTCAGGGGGCGCCAACCCGTCGGCGCGCTCATCGGTCTAGAGCTCCTCCAGGCCGCTGGCGAGCTCGCCGGTGATGACGTCGAAGTCGGACATCGAGCAGGAGAGGTCGGCCCAGGACTCCAGGGGCCACCAACGGCCGCCCGTCAGGCAGGAGCCCTGCTGGTAGAAGTCGACGCCGCAGCGCGGGCTGTTGAACGTGTTGCAGGGGCCGGGCACGTCGCGGGTGCCGCCATCGCACCACGGCGTGGGGGCGCCGGCCAGCTGGTAGGAGGGGCCGACGGCGTAGATCGTGGCGTCGAAGGAGTCGAAGAAGTCCACCCACCAGGCGACGCGGCAGTCGCACTCGCCGAAGAGCGGGTCGGACCCGTGTTCGTCCTCGCAGGTGCTCAGCTCGGCGGGGGAGGGGGTGGTCTCGCTGGTGGAGGAGGCGTCGCCCTCGTCGCTGAGGATCAGGATCGCCGTGCTGGCCGTGTCTCGCAGAGCTCCCCGGTTGCAGGTCCGTCGGTCCGACGGCACAAACGAGCAGATCGCCTTGCGCGGGCTGTCCCCCGGCAGGCTGTCCAGGGCGGCCCAGTCCGCGTCGGACATCGCCTGGCAGAGGGCCAGGGCGGCGGCGTAGAGGCCGTACTCCTCGCCGGAGCCCGCGCTGCCCGCGTCGATCAGCCCGGGGATCTGCAGGGTCGCGTCGGGGTCGGCGACGTCCACGATCTGCGCGTCCTCGCCGGCGCAGGTGTCCCCACTGCCGACGGGGGCCAGGCTGCGCAGGCTGCCCTGCCCGCCGTTGCCGGTGCTGTCGATGTCCGTCGTCGTGACCCCCACGCGGATCGACGCCCCCAGGGAGGCCAGGCGGTCCAGGGCCGGGTGCAGGGCGGGGCCCAGGGCGTTCTGCGCGGACTCCATGGACTGGCTGTTGTCGACGACCACGATCAGGTCCACGTCCGGAGGCACGGTCGGTGTCGAGTCGTCGTCGTCGCCGAGGTTGGTGGCCAGGCTGGAGCAGGCGTGCAGGCCCGTGGCGGCGTGCACGTTCTCCGGGTCGCAGTACATGCCGGTGGGGCAGTTGGCGTCCGTCTCGCAGGCGATCTCCTCGGGCTGGTACCAGCAGGCGGCCAGCGCGCAGAGCAGGAGGGGGACCAGGGTTCGCATCGTCATCACCAACGGCCTCCCAGAGCGACGTGCACCCCGCGATCGGTGGGCACCACGGCCACGCCTGCCGCCGCGCCCACCGAGCCGAACGCGACGCCCGACGCGATGCCGCAGGCCACCGCCCCGGCGACGAGCCCGACGCTCGCGCCGACCAGGCCGTCGCCCTCGGCGATGTCCGCGTCCACCGCCGTCCGGTCCTGCAGGCCCGCGGTCAGGTGCCCGTGAACCACCGAGATGCCCCGAAGCGTGAAGCCTGCGCCGATGCCCGTCGCCGCTGCGCCCCCAGCGAGGGAGATGCCGGCGACGATGCTGCCCGCGAACGCGGTGGGGGGCGCCTCCCGGACCGGCTCCCCCGTGAGCCGCGACAGGCGCTTCCGGGCGTCGGAGCCGAGCCCATCCAGGCCCTGCGACGAAGGATCCGTGGCCAGGAAGGCGACGAAGGCCTCCTCCGCCCGCTCGTCCTGCCCCAGGCACTGGGCGAGCATGCCGCGCCAGTACAGCAGCCAGGACTCGCCGGTGGCTTCGTGGGCCTCGGCCACCTCCGCCCAGACGGCGCCCACCTCCACCAGGGCGCGGGCGGCGCCGCTCTCCTCACCCGCCCCCGCCACCCGGGCGCAGTGCTCGTCGTGGGCGGCCTGGGCCCGCTCGGCCACGGCGTGGGCGTCGATGGATCCCGCGGCGGGGGGAGCTTCGGGGGTGCCGGTGGGCGAGGGGACCCCGGCGCCCGGGCCGTCGTCCTCGGCGGTCTGCGCCGCAGCGGGGGCTGTGATCAGCAGGAGCAGGAAGGGGAGCAGGGCGACGCGCACGGCGTGCAGGCTACGGGAGCCGCGGGTTCGCCGCCAACCCCGGCCGCGCGACCGCTCGCCGCTCAGGGCAGCGGGAAGCCCAGACGGATCGGCACCAGCAGCGAGTTGGGGTCGGGGCAGAAGGAGGCCTGCTCCGGCGCGCTGTCCTCGTTGCAGGCCAGGGACGAGGCCGACGCGATCAGGGTGACCGTCGATCCCGCGTCCAGGTCCGGCGACGCTTCGAAGCGGATCTGCACGTCGTAGCTGCCGCCGGCCTCCAGGCCGTACCACCAGTTCTCGCCGCCGATGGCCACCACCTCGTCGACGTCGGTGCTGCCGAGCACGCCGGGGTACCAGTAGTGGTCTTCCCGCTGGTTCGTGAAGGTGAAGTGCAGGGTCACCGCCTCCCCCAGGTCCCAGACCCCGTCCCCGCCCTCGTCGACGACGATGGGGTCGGTCAGCGCGAACCAGGCGTCCTGCGAGTCCCCACCCGAGGGCGCCAGCGCGTCCACAGGAGCGGCCACATCGGCTCGGGTGGGGGCGCAGGCGGAGAGGGCGACCACGGCGAGCAGGGGGATGAGCTTGTTCATGCAGAGAGCATGCTCCCACATTTGCGTGTTGAGAACCGATACTCGATCGACATCACTGCATTGCGGAGCATCACAATCGGCGCCGACCGCCCCCCTGAGCGTTCACCATCGCTCCCGCTCCCGGGCCAGCATGGCCACGCGGTTGGCCCGGGTGCGCTTGACCTGCCGCACCTTCTGGTCCCGTCGCGCCATCTCGTCCTTGCGCCGTTGCTGGTACTCGTCCTCCCGGGCCAGGCGCGCCCAGCCCTCCACCCGGTCCGCGTCCAGGTCCCCGGCGTCGATGGCTTGCTCCACGGCGCAGCCGGGCTCGCCCTCGTGCCGGCAGTCCCGGAACCGGCAGCGTCGAGCGACGGAGTCGACGTCGTCGAAGACCCCGCCCAGGTCCTCCCCCCCGGGCAGCGCGAGCTCCCGCATGCCCGGGGTGTCCAGCAGCCAGCCCCCTTCGGGCAGGGGCAGCATCCGGCGGGCGGTGGTGGTGTGGCGGCCCCGGTCGTCGTCGTCGCGCGCGGCCTTCACGTCCTGCTCCTGTCGCCCCAGCAGGGCGTTGAGCAGCGTCGACTTGCCCACCCCGGAGCTCCCCACCAGCACGGCGGTCGTCTCCGGGGGAATCCAGCGGCGGATCGCGTCCAGGCCCCAGCCCTCCAGGGCGCTGAAGGCGTGCACGGGGGCGCCGTTGGCCGCGGCGCGGGCCCGCTGGAGCAGGGGGGCGGGGTCGTCGGGCAGGTCGCCCTTGCTGATGAGCACGCGCGCGTCCGCGCCCCCGCGCGAGGCGGCCACCAGGTACCGCTCGATGCGGCGGGGGTTGAGGTCGCGGTTGGCCGACGTGACGATCAGCACCAGGTCGACGTTGGCGGCCAGGACCTGCAGGTCCGACGTCCGCCCCGCCCCCTTGCGCTGGAGGGCGGTGCGGGGCTCCAGCAGGGCCATGATGCAGGCGTCGCGCAGCAGCACCCAGTCGCCGGCGGCGGGCAGGCGCCCGGCGTCGACGCGCAGGCGCCCCGCGGTCTTCACGGTGAGCTCGTCGTCGGCGGTGCGCACGACGAAGGTGGATCCGTACTCGGCCACCACGCGGGCCGGGGTCAGGGAGGGGTCGAAGGAAGCGAGCTGGCGGCTGAAGAACGAACTCCAGCCCAGGGCGCGCAGCGAGCCGCGCGGGTCGGGAATGGGCATTGGGGTCCTCGGACCCGACGAGGTCGGGCCGTGAGCTTGGGGCCCGCCAGGAGCGGACCGGGGATCGGGGGCCCAGGACGTCGACGTCGCACGATCGCCCGCCCGCCGCGGCGGGAGCACGAACGCAGGACGCCGCCGGAGGGCGGGATCAACAGACGGTGGGGGAGGGGGCCGGGGCGTCGAAGGCGACGTCGCGTTCGAGGGCGCGGAGCCCTCTCAGGAACGGAGCGTCAGGCGACGACGGAGGCCGAAGCGACAGCGGTGAGAGGGGTCGACATGGGGCCTCCGTTCCGGTCCGGTGGTTCGTGGGACCGTTCCGAGTGTGGTCCCGCTCCCGGAGAGGATCAAGCGTCGAGGTGGCTCAGGCCAGGCCCTCGGACTCGGGCTGCTCCCAGTCGCCCGGGACTCCCTTCACTTGTTTTGCCCCCTGCAGGCCGTGCAGCAGGAGCAGGTCCAGGGCGTCCAGAAAGGTGTCAATCTCGTGGTCGTCGTTGACGGTCACGCGGACGAACTCGGCCATGGGCCCCACGTGCCCCGCGGTGCCCACCAGCACGCCCCGCGCCGCGAACCCGGCCGCCCAGGGCTGCACCGGGGAGGACAGCTTGATCAGCACGAAGTTGGCCGACGTCGCCTTCGCCTCGATCCCCCGGATGCGGAGCTTCGAGACCAGCCGGTCCATGGCCGAGCGCACCCCCAAGACGTGCCGGCGCATGGCGTCGGGGTCCCGCACCGCGGCGCAGGCCCCGGCCAGGGCCCCGGCCGACACCGTGTAGGAGGGGCGCACCAGGTCGACCGCGTCCAGCACGTCGGGGTGGCCGACCAGGTAGCCCACCCGCAGGCCGGCCAGCCCGTGGTCCTTGGAGAAGGAGCGCAGGACGACCACGTTGGGCGGCAGGGGGTCGCCGCCGAGCAGCGTGCGGCCGCAGTAGGAGGCGAAGGTCTCGTTGATCAGGAACAGCGTCTCCGGCGCGCCCTGGGCCAGGTCCAGCACGTCCTGGGTGGCCATGGCGGTGCCGGTGGGCGCGTCGGGCAGGCTGAGCACGGCCAGGCGCGGGGTGCCGCGACCCAGGGCCCGCCGGAAGGCCTCGGGGTCCAGGCTCAGGTCGTCCTCGCAGTCGACCCGCCCGGCGTAGGCGCCGCCCACGTCCGCCGCGGTCACGAAGGCGCCGAAGGTCGGCCGCGGGATGACGACGCGCGCGCCCTCGTCCACGTAGGCGTTGAACACCTGCCGGATGGCCTCGTCGCTGCCGGCCGTCACCAGGATCTGCTCCGTCGACACGCCGTGAAGCTCCGCCAGCAGCTCCTCCAGGGGGCGGGTGTCCGGGTACCGCGACAGCTCCGGCTCCGACAGGTCGCGGATGGCGGCCATGACGTGCGGGGAGGCCGGGCCGCTGCTCTCGCCCAGATCCAGGCGCAGGTAGGGGGTGCGATCGACGACCCGGCGGTGCACACGGTGCGCGTGGACCACGGCGTCCCGCGGGCGGGGCGCCTGGGGCGGGGCATCGGGCGGCGCGCTCTCCGACGACGGAGGTTCGTCCTCTGGGTCGTCGGGCGGCGAGCCGGGTTGGCCGGGCGTGTCCAAGGTCGATTCATTTTATGGGTCGCGGGGGGGGGCTGCGTCAAGGACCGCCGGCCGGAGCGCCGCGTGCGGGGGGGCGGGCCGGGCGGATCAGATCCCACAAGCGACCCCGCGGGGTGCATATTCACCGCCCGCGGCGGGGGCCCGGGGAGGATCGTCGGGCCCCGCCGTGGAACGCACTTCGGAGCTCCCATGATCGATCGCGCCGCCCGGCTGTTCTCCCTCGTCGCCTGCCTGGCCCTCGCCGCCGGCTGCGCCGCGCCTGCGGACGCCCCTGCCGGCCGCCTGCCCGCGCGCCTGCCGACCCTGCAGCTGCCCATCACCATCGCCGTGCCGGCGGACTACAACACCCTGGGTGCGGCCCTGGCGGCGGCGGTTCCCGGCGACGTGGTCGACCTGGCCGCGGGCACCTGGGTCGAGGACGTGACCGTGCCCGGCGGCGTCATCCTGCAGGGCGCCGGCATCGATCAGACCGTCATCGAGGGCCACGTCACCGTGTCCAACGGCGAGGCGGGCCTGGCCTTCCTCAACATCGTCGGCCCCGGCGCGGCCTCGGGCACCTGCGGGCTCACGGCCGGCGCGGGCGACTCGGTCCTGCTGGTCTCGGCGCGGGTCATCGGCTTCCACCGCGGCGTCTGCCTGGACCCGGGCCCCAGCATCGCGGTGCCCTGGCCCACGGTCGATCGGGTCAGCTTCCAGTCCAACGGCTACGGCGTGGCGGTGTACAGCGGCTCGGCCACCGTCACCAACAGCTACTTCGCCTGGTCCTCCCGCTCGGGGGTCTACGGCTTCGACGACGCCAGCCTGTCGGTCGTCAACAACACCTTCCTGGGCAACTCCTTCGGCGGGGACGAGGCCGACCGCGACGCCGCCATCACCCTGGGCTCGGGCGGCTCCTCCGTGGTGCGCAACAACAACGTCACCTCCAACCTCTTCGGCATGAGCTGCGCCGGCTGCGTGGCCTCCTGGGGCCACAACAACGTCTGGGGCAACAACACCAACTACGCCGGGGACAGCTCCGCGGCGAGCAGCGACCTGAGCGTGGACCCGCAGCTGGTGGCGCCCTCCAGCGGCAACCTGCGCTTGCTGGAGACGTCGCCCCTCATCGATCAGGGCAGCTCCGTCGACGCCCCCGACCACGACTGGGACGGCCTGCCGCGGCCCTCGGGGGCGGGCTGGGACATCGGCGCCGACGAGTGGTCGCTGTCCTCCGTCACGGTCGTGATCAACGAGGTCATGGCGAACCCCAGCAACGAGAACACCGGCGAGTTCGTGGAGCTGGCCAACGTGGGCGGCGAGCCCGTGGACGTGGCCGGCCTGGTGCTGAGCGACGGCGACTCCACCGACGTCATCGAGGGCTTCCTGGGCGGCGACACCGTCATCCCGGCCGGCGGCTACGGCGTGATCGTCGACCCGGACTTCAACAGCGACTACGTCCTGGCCCCCGGCGCCGTGCTCCTGACCGTCGGCAACGCGCGGTTGGGCAACGGCCTGAGCACCAACGACCCCATCCAGCTGCTGGAGTCCAACGGCTACGTCGTCGTCGACGAGTGGACCATTCCCTTCGACCCCAGCGACGGCGTGTCGGTGGAGCGGGTCGACGTGTTGTCGGGCAACGTCGCCTCCAACTGGCTGGCCTCGCCCTGCGTCGACGGCTCCAGCCCCGGCGCCCTGAACTGCGCGGCGGGGGAGATCGTGCCCAACGACCCCAGCGTGCTGGTGATCACCGAGGTCCTGGCCAACGCCCTCAACGAGCAGACCGGCGAGTTCGTGGAGCTGTGGAACAGCGGCGCCAGCGACGTGAACCTGAGCAGCCTCGTCGTCTCCGACGGCGACTCCAGCGACGCCCTGGTGCCCTGGGGCGGCGGCGACACCATCCTGCCCCCGGGCGCCTACGCCCTCATCGTCGACCCCAACTACACCGGCCAGTACCTGCTCCCCAGCGGGGTCCTGCTGGTGACGACGCCCGACGCGACCATCGGCAACGGCCTCGCCAACGGGCAGGACATCGTCACCCTCTACGACCTGGACGGCGCCACGGTGCTGGACAGCTTCTCCATCCTGGGCGACTTCGGCGACGGCATCTCCAGCGAGAAGGTGGACTACGCCGCGGGCGACATCATCGGCAACTGGGCGGAGAGCACCTGCGCCGTCGGCCACTCCGGCGGGCGTCGAAGCTGCGTGGCCGGCGGGCTGGGCGCGGGGCTGGTGCTCAACGAGGTCCTGAGCAACCCGATCAACGAGCAGTCGGGCGAGTTCCTGGAGCTGTCCAACCTGGGCAGCGTCGCCATCGACCTGGCCGACCTCTACATCACCGATGGCGACCAGATCGACGCCCTGGTGCCCTGGCAGTCCGGCCCCACCGTCCTGGCCCCCGGGGCGATGGCGCTGGTCATCGACGCCGGCTTCAACAACGACTTCGTCCTGCCCGCCGGCGTCGTCGTCGTCACCACCCCCGACAACCACCTGGGCAACGGGTTGAGCATCACGGACCCGATCTCGCTGCTGGAGGACGACGCCGTCTCCGTCATCGACACCTGGTCGACCCCCTTCAACGCCGGCAACGGCAGCTCGGCGGAGAAGGTCTCCGGCTACGTCGGCGACGTGCCCTCCAACTGGCTGACGTCCACCTGCGCCAGCGGCTCCAGCCCCGGCGTGGCCAACTGCGTGTCCTACGCGCCCATCCCCGCCGGCTCCAGCACGCTGCTGGTCACGGAGGTCCTGGCCAACCCCCTGGACGAGGGCACGGGCGAGTTCGTGGAGGTCTACAACGACGGCGCGGACCCCGTGGATCTGTGGGGCCTCATCCTCTACGACGGCGACGCCTGGGACTTCCTGCGCGCCTTCCAGAGCGGCTCCACCGTCGTCGGGCCTGGGGAGTACGCGGTCGTCGTGGACAGCGGCTACGCCGGCCAGTACGCCATCCCCAGCGGGGTCACCGTGGTCACCGTGGACGACTCCACCATCGGCTCGGGCCTGGCCACCAACGACATCGTCTCCCTCTACGAGGCCGACGGCTACTCGGTCATCGACTCCTACTCCTTCCCCTTCAACCCGGGCAACGGCGTGTCCGTGGAGAAGGTGGACCTGACCCTGGGCGACATCGACGCCAACTGGGTGGCCAGCCCCTGCGACCTGTCCCCCGGCGCGGTGAACTGCGCGGCGGGCTCGGTGATCACCGACTGCGACGACGGCGTGGACAACGACGGCGACGGCTGGATCGACCTCGCGGACCCCGGCTGCTCCTCGGCGGTGGACGACGACGAGGCGATGGCGACGTCGGATGAGTGCGGCGACGGCATCGACAACGACGGCGACGGCCTGGTCGACGGCCAGGATCCGCAGTGCGCGAGCCCCACCGGCGACAGCGAGGCCGGGCCCTGCGGCGACGGCGTGGACAACGACGGCGACGGCTGGACCGACCTGGACGACCCCGACTGCACGTCCGGCGACGACGAGGTGGGCTTCGGCACGACCGCCTGCAACGACGGCGTGGACAACGACAGCGACGGCG
Organism: uncultured Pseudomonadota bacterium; assembly: GCA_937907595.1. Classification (GTDB taxonomy): domain Bacteria; phylum Myxococcota_A; class UBA796; order UBA9615; family UBA9615; genus CALCXL01. Next base: position 5,440 of record CALCXL010000820.1, on the reverse strand, counting down.
GCATCGACGCCGCGGACCCCGACTGCCAGGACGGCGCGGCCGACTCGGAGACGGCGGGCTGCTCGGACGGCGTGGACAACGACGGCGACGGCTGGACGGACGGCGCGGACCCGGACTGCGGCTCCGCGCCCTTCGCGGAGGTCGGCTACGGCACGACCGGCTGCAACGACGGCGTCGACAACAACGGCAACGGCCTCATCGACCGCGCCGACACCCAGTGCGACTGGGCGTCCCAGGAGGAGATCCTCCCCTACTTCTGGATCACGGTGACGGAGATCATGAGCAACCCCTCGGCGGTCTCCGACGCCAACGGCGAGTGGTTCGAGGTCTACAACCCGCTGCTGGTGGACGTGGACCTGGAGGGCTGGCGCTTCTACGACGGGGGCGGCGACTTCTTCCCCATCGTCGGCTCCCTGATCCTCCCCGCCCAGGGCTACCTGGTGCTGGGCCGCAACGCCGATCCGGCCACCAACGGGGGCGTCAACGTGGACTACGAGTACTCGGGCATGACCCTCGACAACGTCGACGACGAGCTCTACATCGACGACCCCACCGCCACCGAGGTCCTGCAGCTCGAGTACTACGTGCTCGACGGCTGGCCCCTGACCCCGGGCGCCAGCATCGGCCTCAACGGGGCCATCGCGCCCAACTACGGGCCCGCCTACTCGTCGTCGAACTGGTGCGCCGCCACGGTGCTCTGGGCGGGCAGCGCCGGCGACGCGGGCAGCCCGGGCGAGGCCAACGAGGTCTGCAACTGATCGAGGGCAGCGCCCCACCCCGCGACGGGCGTTGACAGCGGCTACACTGCGCCCCCGTGATCGTCCTGGGCATCAACGACAACCACGACTCCGGCGCCGCCATCGCCATCGACGGCGACCTGGTGGCCGCCGTGGGTCAGGAACGCATCGACCGCGTCAAGAACAGCGGCGCGTTCCCGTGGGATGCGATCGACGAGGTCCTGCACATCGCCGGGGTCAAGCCCGCGCAGGTGGACCGCATCGTCTTCGGCAGCCACTTCACGCCGGCCACGGCCCTGCGGCGCCTGCCCGGCGTGCACCACTCCACCAAGGAGAGCAGCAGCCAGTTCAGCCCCTTGCTGAACGCGTACATCTGCTACCAGGTGGCCGTGAAGGAGGCCGGGCTCTGGCCCATCGAGGCCGACCTCAGCCGCCGCTTCCTGCACAAGAAGCTGCGCGACCGCGGCCTGGGCGCGCCGGTCACCACCCTGGACCACCACGCCGCCCACGCCTACTCGGCCTACCGCAGCCAGCCGGACCCTGACGCCCTCGTCGTCACCGTCGACGCCATGGGCGACGGCACCAGCGTCACGGCGTCGGTGGGCGAGGACGGCGACCTCAAGCTGATCTACCGCCAGAGCGGCTTCAGCGCGATCAACACCTACTACTCGCGCATCACGGAGTACCTGGGCTTCCGACCCAACCGGCACGAGGGGAAGATCACCGGCCTGGCCGCCTACGCCGAGGCCCCGCCGGCCCTGCTGGAGCACTTCGAGGCCCAGTTCCACTTCCGCGAGGCGAAGGGCGGCTTCAACTTCACCCCCTACTGGCGCAAGCAGGGGCAGAAGGACGCCTTCCACCGGGTGCTGGAGGGCTACACCCGCGAGCAGATCGCCTCGGCCCTGCAGCGCAACCTGGAGCATCAGGTCTGCGCCTTCATCCGGCACTGGGTGCGGCGGACCGGGCGCGGCACCGTGGCCCTGGCCGGCGGCATCTGCGCCAACGTCAAGCTCAACCAGCGCATCCACGAGATCCCGGAGGTGGAGACCGTCTTCGTGTACCCGAACATGGGGGACGGGGGCCTGGCCGCGGGCGCCGCGTTGGCGATGTCCGCTGTTTCCCCCCACCGCCTGTCCGACGTCTACCTGGGCCGCGAGTTCGGTGAGCTGGAGTGCGAGCGCGCCCTGGCCGCCGCCGAGCTGCCCTACACCCGCCCCGACGACCTGGCCGAGCAGGTGGCCGACGCGCTGGCCGCGGGCAAGGTGGTCGCGCGCTGCGCCGGGCGCATGGAGTGGGGGCCGCGGGCCCTGGGCAACCGCACGGTGATGTTCAAGCCCGACGATCCGGCGGTGAACGACTGGCTGAACGTCAAGCTCAAGCGCACCGAGTTCATGCCCTTCGCGCCGGTGACCCTCTGGGAGGAGCGCGAGCGCTGCTACACGGGCCTGGAGGGGGCGGAGGACGCCGCGCGCTTCATGACCGTGTGCTTCGACTGCACGGACGAGATGAAGGCGATGTCCCCCGGCGTGGTCCACTGCGACGGCACCGCGCGCCCGCAGCTGCTCCAGCGCCAGGACAACCCGGACTACTACGACATCGTCGCCGCCTTCCACCGCAAGACCGGCAACCCCAGCGTGATCAACACCAGCTTCAACATGCACGAGGAGCCCATCGTGCGCTCCCCGCGCGACGCCGTGCGCGCCTTCGTGATGTCGGGCCTGGACTACCTGGTCCTGGGACCCTTCCTGGTGACCCAGGCGGTGGTCGAGGCGTGATCCCCCTGGGGTTTGAGCGGCTGGAGCCGGCGGAGATGCTGGCCCGGGCCGCGGCCTTCGCCGAACGCATGAGCCGCCGCCGCAGCGTGCGCGAGTTCAGCTCCGATCCCGTGGACGTCGACGTGATCCGGCGCTGCGTCGCCGCCGCGGGCTGCGCTCCCTCGGGCGCCCACAAGGAGCCCTGGACCTTCGTGCTGGTGACGGACCCGGCCACGAAGTCGCGGATCCGCGCCGCCGCCGAAGAGGAGGAGCGCGCCTTCTACGCGGGCCGGGCTGGTGAGCAGTGGCTGGCCGACCTGCAGCCCTTCGAGACCAACGCGGACAAGCCCTTCCTGGACGCCGCGCCGGCCCTGCTGGTCGTCTTCGCGCAGACGAAGGCCGCCGACGGGGGCAAGCACTACTACGTGCCCGAGAGCGTGGGCATCGCCGTGGGCTTCCTGCTCTGCGCCCTGCACGACGCCGGCCTGGCGACCCTGACGCACACCCCCTCGCCCATGAAGTTCCTGGCCCAGATCCTGGATCGGCCCCGCCACGAGCGTCCGTTCCTGCTGCTTCCCATCGGCTACCCCGCCGACGGCTGCCAGGTCCCCGATCTGCGCCGCAAGCCGCTGGCCGACCTCCTGTTCGAGCGGTGACGGAGGGCCCGCGGGTGCCGACCGGGGGCCAGGGAGCCGCGCGACGTCGCCTCTCCCCCCTGCGGGCCTTCGCCTTCGCGTTGCTCACCCCCGTGCTGCTGCTGAGCGGCCTGGAGGGCGCGCTGCGGCTGCTCGAAGGCCCCGACGGCGCCCGGTCCGTCGACGCCACCAGCCCCGTCAACTTCCAGCAGGTGCCGCGCCCGCTCTTCGAGGAGGGCACCGACGGCTACTCGGTCTTCCCGCAGCTGGTCATCGACGCCGCGGGCCTCAGCATCCCCCGATCGCGTGAGGCCGACGAGCTCCGCGTCCTGCTGTTGGGCGGCAGCGCGGCGGCCGGCTGGAACCTGCCCTGGACCCAGAACATCGCCGGCGCCGGGGAGCGGATCCTGGACGGCGCGCTGCCCGATCGGCGCGTGCGCTTCTACAACCTGAGCCGCTCGGGCTGGGCCAGCGCGCAGGTGCTCGAGCTCTTCGAGGGGGTGGTCGACCGGCTGCGTCCCGACGTCGTCGTGGTGGTCAGCGGCAACAACGAATACCTGGACATCGCCAACGCCATCGCCTTGACCGGTGGCCAGACCCGCCGCGTGCTGCGGGCCCGCGCCCTGCGCTCCCGCTCCGCCATCGCCCGCGCGGTGCCCATGCCCCGGGACCTGGTGGCCCAGACGCCGGCCGACGGCGAGGTCATGCCGTCACCCCTGTACCGGGAGATCGACGAGCCGGAGCTCATGGGGGCCTACGTCGGGGAGCGGCTGGAGCGAAACATCGTCCGCATCGTGCGGCGCGCGCAGGAGGCCGGCGCGGCCGTGGTGGTGGGCACGATCGGCGTCAACGACCGCTTCGAGCGCTGGATCGACCCCCTGGGCATGCTCCCCCAGGAGATCCACGAGCACCCCGTGACCGCGGACTACCTGCTGGCGCGGCACTACGGTCCGGCGGAGGCGGGGCTGGCGGCCCTCGAGGCGGCGGAGGAGCCTCGTTTTGGGGCGGGGCTGGCGGTGCTTCGGGGCGACCTGCTCCTGCACGACGGGCGGGCGTCGGCCGCGGCATCGGCCCTGACCCCCTGGGCCTGGCTGCTGGACGAGGACCCGTCGGCGACGGCGGAGCAGCGGCTGACGATGGCCTGGGCCGGCCGGCTTCGGGACCCCGAGGGCGCACCGGAGCGGGCTCGGCGGGCGCTGGTCGAGCACCCCCTGCCCGACTCGGGCAAGGGCGACTGCCACGACGGGCAGCTCCTGTACCTGAGCGGGGCCTGGGAGGAGGCGCGGGCGGCCTTCGCGGCGTGCCGGCTGGACGCCTGGCTCTACCGCGCGGGCCTGGAGGCGAACCCCTCCATCCAGCGCGCGGCCCGCCGCACTGGGGCCACGCTGGTGGACATCGACGCCGCGGTGCGGTCGGTGGCCGAGCAGGGCATCACCGGCGAGCGCCAGTTCTGGGACTACTGCCACTACACGCCGGAGGCCTCGCTGGTGGCGGCGCACGCGGTGGCGGCGGGGGTGCTGCGGGCGATCGGGCGCAGCGAGGCGATCCCCAGCCCCCAGGAGGCCAGCGCGGACTTCGCGGCGCGGTGGCAGGGCCGGCGGGTCGACCCCCCCGAGCTGGAGCACTGGGTGGGCGTCGATCATCGCCCCGTCGGCGTGTTCCGCATGCTGCCCGACCGCGGCGAGGCGCCCCGGGGACTGGGCGCGCTGGGGGCGCTGTACGCGGGCAACCGGCTGGCCGCGTCGGTGAGCCCAGGCCGGCAGGAGCTGGCCGACGAGGCGCGCGCGGAGTGGGCGAAGGCGGCGGCGATGGACCCCTCCTTGGCCGACGTCGCCGCCGGCAACGAGCAGTGGCTGCGCTGGATGTTGGGGGAGCGGGACCGGCCGGCGATCCGGACGGCGCTCTGGGAGCCGGACGAGGGGGCGGTCTTTGCGGATCCGTCGACGTCGACGTCGGTGGGGGAGTCGGCGGGCGGCGAGGCCCCCGTCGATCAGGACCCGTAGACGTCGGCGGCGTAGCGGCGGATCGACACCGCCAGGTTCTTCATGTTCGGCGTCAGCTGCCCGGCGATCGCCGCCTCCACCTGGGGCGCGAAGCGGCGGGCCAGGATCTTGGGGACCCCGGGCACGTTCTGCGGGTGGATCTGCAGGTCGATGTCCATGTGCAGGGACGACGCGTCGCCCTCCTGATGCACCGCGGTCGTGCCCTTGCACTCGAACACGCGGCCGCCCACCCGAGGCTCCAGCCACCAGGACGCCGACCGGGTCGACGTGGTCCAGGTGGCGTGGTCCTTCCAGCTGAACAGGTCCTGGCT
>CALCXL010000819.1 GCA_937907595.1 uncultured Pseudomonadota bacterium | reverse complement strand
GTGCTGAGCGTCGTCGACTACCCCGGCTTCGAGGAGCTCCCCCCCCCGGACATCGAGAGCTACAGCAAGGCGCTGAACGCGGGCCAGTACCCCCTGAGCGTGCTCGCGCTCAAGAAGGAGGTCGCGGACCTCTACGTCACCGGGCTGTACGGCAACACCATGACCACCAACCCGCGCGGGCTGGAGGTGGGCTGCGCGGTGCTGGACGCGCTGACGCCGGCGCTGCGGGAGAACATCTGCGAGCGTGGCGCGCAGCTCCTGGCCGGTCTGCGGGCCCTGGCGAAGGAGTTCCCCGACGCCGTGCTCAGCGTCGACGGGACGGGCCTGATCGTGGCCGCCGAGCTGGATCCCGAGAGCCACCCGGTCAACGGCGTGGGCGCCATCGAGGAGCAGATGCGGCGCCGCGGCGTCGGCGTGGTGCACGGCGGGGACAACGCCCTGCGCTTCACGCCCTGGTTCGGCATCACGGCCGCGGAGGTCGACCTGGTGCTCGACGTCGTGCGAACGGTGATCGCGCAGGCCTGAGCGTCCCGGGGGAGGCTCCCGACCCGCTCAGCCCGCCAGGGCCCGCAGCGCTGCGGCCGACTCCGCCTGCCCCAACGCCAGGAAGAAGCTGCCCAGCCGGGGCCCGCGGTCCTGACCGATCAGCCCCTGGTAGATGGTCTTGAACAGGGCGCGCGGCTCCAGATCGTGGGCGCGCGCCGTGTCGAAGACGAGGCCCTGCATGGCCTCGGAGTCCTCGCCGACGTAGGCCTCCACCGCGTCGGCCAGGGCCAGGAGGGCGGGGACGGACTCCGGCGACGGCGCCTTCTTGACCCGCTTGTCGGCCTCCCAGTCGCGGTCGTAGGCGACGGCGCCACGGATCAGGTCCTTCGCCAGGTCGGCGTGCGCGGGCGAGCCCACGCTGGCGTCGTAGCGCTTGAGGTACTCCAGAACCAGGTCGGCGTCGTCCTTGCCCAGGCAGACGGCCAGGTTGCGCACCAGCGTGTAGTTCACCGACGTGTCCCAGGCGGGGCGGGGCAGGTCGCGGTCGAAGTAGAAATAGCTGGGGTTCCACAGCCGCGCCTGCTCGTCCTGGCCGGACCAGTCCGTCAGCTGCTTGAGGTACTGGTCCACGAACATCGGGATGACGTCGTAGTGCAGCCGCTTGGCCTTGCGGGGGTTCTGGTAGAGGAAGGCCAGCAGCGACTCCACGGGCGCGTAGGCCTGCCAGCCGTCCACGGAGATGCCCTTGCCCACGGACTTGCTGATCTTGCGGCCGTCCTCGTCCAGGAACATCTCGTAGAACAGGCCGATGGGCGGGGTGCCGTCCATGACCTGCACCAGGCGCTTGCTGAGGGCGGCGGACTCGATCAGGTCCTTGCCGTACATCTCGTAGTGCACGCCGAAGGTCCACCAGCGCAGGGCCCAGTCCACCTTCCAGCCGGCCTTCGCCCGGCCGTCCAGGATGTTGACCTGCCCGGTGAAGCCGCAGCCCACCGCGCCCTCCCAGCGGGCGGAGTCGCAGGCGATGGACACCGCGTCGTCCTCGGGGTGGTAGGCGGTGACCGACGTGCTCAGGTTCCGGCCGCAGTCGGGGCAGGTGACCATGAAGGGCGACCAGCCCGCGCGCTTGTGGGGGCGCAGGGTCGGCAGGATGACGGCGAGCACCTGGTCGACGCGCTGCAGCAGGATGCGCAGGCCGGCGTTGAAGCCGCCCGACGTGTAGACGTCGGTGCTGGAGCGAAAGCTGTACTCGAAGCCGAACTCGTCCAGGAACTCGCGCAGTCGGCGGTTCATGTGAGCCGAGTAGCTGCTGTCCACGCCGAAGGGGTCGGGGATGGAGGACAGCGGCTTGCCCAGGTGGGGCTCGACGAGCTCGGGGTTCGGCAGGTTGAGGGGGACCTTGCGCAGCCCGTCCATGTCGTCGCTGAAGGCGATCAGCTTCGTCGGGCGGTCCGAGACCTGCTGGAAGGCGCGGCGGATGAAGGTGGTGCGCGCCACCTCCGCGAAGGTGCCGATGTGGGGCAGCCCCGACGGGCCGTAGCCCGTCTCGAACAGCACGGGGCCGTCGACGTCGCGTCCCTCCAGAGATTCGACGAGGGCGATCGCCTCCTTGAGGGGCCAGGGCTGGGCGGTGGACATGGGCGCTCCGCGGAGGTGGACGCGCTGATTATCCCAGACCCACCGCAGGAGCAAGGTGCGACGGGCAGCCTGGGGGGGCGTTTCGGCCTGCGAACTCTGCTATACGCCCAGCATGCAAGGCCTCCGCATCGTCGTCACCGGCGCGACCGGCTTCATCGGCCGGGCACTCTGCCGCCGCCTGGGTGATCCCCGAACCTGGACCGCCGTCGGACGCACCGACGCGGAGCAGTTGGGGCTGCCCGTCGCCTTCAACACCGTCGATCTGCAGGACGAGATGTCGGCCCGGGGCGCCATCCCCCCTGGCACGGACGTCTTGGTCCACCTGGCCGCTCACCGCGGCGGGCCCAACGACGCTACGGGGCACTTTCGTGGCACCGCAGCCGCCACCATGTTCCTGTGCGACGCCGCCAAGCGCGCCGGGGTCAAGCGGGTGGTCCTGGCCTCGTCCACGTCGGTCTACGAGCCGTCGAACGACATCGACCGGCTGATGACCGAGGACGCGCCGCGCGTACGCTTCCGGCCCCTGGCCTACGGCTACGCCAAGAAGTGGGCCGAGGACGCCGCCCGCCTGCAGGCGATGCTCGCCGAGCCGGCGATGCAGCTGTGGACCCTGCGCATCGGCATGGTGGTCGGCCCCGGGCAGCGCCCCTCGTCCTGGCTCTCCACCACCATGGCGCGGCTGCGCGCCGGCGAGCCCTACCCCCTGGTGGGCGAGCGCGGGCACCGCCTGGCGCTGGTGGCCCTGGACGACGTGGTGGACACCCTGGCGGTGGCCATCGCCGGCGATCCCCCGCGGGACACGCCCAAGCCCGGCCCCCTGTGGAACGTCGCGTCGGAGAGCTGGTTCGAGCGGGACGCGGTGGAGCTCATGGCGAAGGCCGCTGGCCTGTCCGCGCGCTTCGCGGCCAGCTCGGCGCCCGATCCCTTCGGCTGGAACGAGCGCCCGCTCTCCCTGGCCGTCGACGGCAGCCGCTGGAAGGTGGGCATGGGCGCCATCGCCGGCCGCCCCATCGAGCCCCTGCTCGCCGCCATCGCGCGTGGCGAAGACTGAGCCCCTCGCCTGGATCGACGGCGGTGTGGTGCCCTTGGCCGCCGCCCGGCTGCCCCTGACCGATCGCGGGTTCCTCTTCGCCGACTCCATCTTCGACACCGTGCGCACCTACGGCGGGCGCCCCTTCCTCCTGGGCGACCACCTGGATCGGCTGCGCGCCTCGGCCGCGGCGGTCTTCCTGCCGGTGCCCTGGTCCGACTCGGAGCTGGTGGCGATCGCCAACGAGCTCCTGGCCCGGCACCCCGGGGAGGCCAGCCTCCGCATCATGATCACGCGCGGCGACGGCGGCTCCGGCCTGGCCCTGCCCGAGCCCCAGCGCCCCCGCCTGGTGGTCCTCTGCCGCCCCCTGCACCCGCCCGACGCCTCCGCCTACCGTGAGGGCGTCTCCGTGGTGCGCCCCCCCGGCGGCCAGGCCAAGGCCAGCGGCGTGCCGTCCCACGTCAAGTCGGGCTCGTACCTGGCCAACGTGCTCGCCCTGCGGGAGGCCCGGCAGCGCGGCGGCTTCGAGGCCCTGCTCCTCGCCGCTGACGGCAGCTGGTCGGAGGCCACCACCAGCAACCTGTTCGTGGTGCGCGACGGCGCCCTGCGCACCCCGGGCCTGGCCGACGACATCCTGCCCGGCATCACCCGGGCCCTGGTCCTCGAGGTCGCGGCCAGCCTGGGCATCGCCGCCACCGAGGGCGCGGTGGGGGACGCCGACCTGCTCGGCGCCGACGAGCTGTTCCTGACCTCCTCGATCAAGGAGGTGCTGCCCGTCACCCGCGTCGACGACCTCCCCGTCGGCGCCGGCGTCCCGGGCCCGGTGACGCAGCGGATCTCCCAGGGCTTCGCGGCCGCCGTCCAGCGGTTGCAGGCGGCGGGGACGACCCGGCTGGCCGACGGCATCGACCCGGCATGAAGGCCGCGGTGCACTGGGCGCTGGCCGCGCTCGCGGGGCTGGCCCTGGCCCTGGCGACGACCGCGGGGGAGGTGGGCTCGCCCCCCACCCGGCTGGGGGTGGCGGCGGCGTTCGGCGTGGTGGCGCTGCTGGTGGGCCTGTCGGCCTGGCGGGGGGAGGGGCGCTGGCGGTGGCTGATGACGGCGCTGGCCCTGCTCGCCCTTGGCCTCGTCGGCGCCCAGGACTACCTGCGCCCCGGCGTCTCCCACAGCCACGACCTGCGCTACCACCTGTGGGCGATGTACAGCACCTGGCGCTGCGTGCTGGACGGCGATCTCTGGCCGCGCTGGGACCCCTACCTGGCCCTGGGCGTGCCCCTGCTGCAGTTCTACGGGCCCCTCAACTACGTGCTCGGCTGGCCCTTCCAGGCCCTGGGCGCGAGCCCCGTGGGGGCCCTGGCGGGGGTGGTGACCCTGGGGCAGGTGGGTGCGGGGGCCTCGGCCTGGGCGGCGTCGCGCTGGGCCGGTCGCTCGCACGCGGCCTCGCTGCTGGCGGCGGGGCTGCTGGTCCTGGCGCCCTACCGCTTCATGGACCAGACCTTCCGGCTGGCCCTGGGGGAGTTCCTGGCCATGGGGCTGGTGCCCCTGCTGTTGGTGGCCGCCTGGAAGGTGGTGCGGGGGGAGCGGGGCCTGGCGCCCTGGGTGCTGGGGCTGACCACGGCGGCGACGCTGCTGACGCACGTCCTGACGATCCTGATGATCGCGATCGTCGCCGCCGTGCCCGTCTTCGCGGTGCTGCTCCGGCGCGGGGGGCGGGCGCGCAGCCGGTCGGCGTCGGCCGCCACGCTGGTCCTGACGGCGGCGCTGACCGTGGGGGCGACGGCGTCGTGGTGGTTGCCGATGATCGCCGAGCAGGGCAACACCTCCATCAGCGAGGTCATCTCATCGGGCCGCGGCATCGCGCGCTACGCGGCCGCCCCGGAGGAGATCGTCACCCGTCAGCGCTGGCGCCGCTACGACATCCGCTACCGGCTGGGCGGCGACCGCGATCCCGGGCAGGCCATGCCCATGTACTTCGGCTGCGTGCTGCTGGCGATGCTGGGGCTGGCGTCGATCACCCGGGGCGACGAGGACGGACCGTCCCCCCGATGGTTCGCCCTGCCGGCAGTCGCTGCGCTGGTCCTGGCGACGGATCCGGGGGCGCGGATCTTCGACCTGGTGCCCATGGGCAAGCTGCAGTTCCCCTGGCGCTTCTACTCCCTGGCCACCGTGGGCGCGGCGATGGGCGCGGCGGCGGCCCTGGATCGGCGGGTGTCCGAGCACGGCCTGCGGGCGGGCCTGGTCGCCCTGACCCTCTGCGCGGCCGCCGTCGACGCGGTGCCCTACCTGGGGGCCCCGGCCCGCTACGAGGCCTGGGAGGGCGTCGCCCACCACGTCGGCCGCCGCCCTCGCCCGGTGACGGTGCCCACGGACCGCTTCCGGCGGGTGGAGCAGCTCGCCCTGCCTCCGAACGACGCGTCGTACCGCGTCGCCAAGTCCCGGGTGATGTTCACCGAGTACATGAACAAGGAGCTTCGGGCCATCCACGGCTTCTACCGGGACACCCCGACCGTCGAGCAGTCCCAGGCGGCGGGGGTCAGCCTGCGCTTCGCCGGCGTGCGGCCCCAGGCGCTGCAGCCCGATCCCTTCGTGGCGCTGCGTCGCCCCGGCGGAGACTTCGAGCCCGAGCGCTCGGCCACCTGGACCCTCAAGCCCGAGCGCATCGACGTGGCCTTGCCCGAGGGCGTCGCCGCCGGCGATCTGCGCTTCCTGAGCGGCTGGTTCGACGGCTGGCAGGGATCCGTCGACGGCGGGCCCTGGCGGGACGCGGGCAACGACGGCGGCTTCCTGACCCTGCCGGTCCCGGACAACGCGCGGAGCGTCGCCTTCCGCTATTCGATCATGACCCCCTGGGACCGTCCGGTGGGGCTGGCCCTGAGCCTCCTGTCCTTGTTGGCGATCGCTGGATTGGGGTGGCGGGTGCGGCGGGGCTGATCCCTTTGCGTTGATGTGGCGTCCGGCCCTGCCCGCGCCGATCCGGGCCGCTATCGTGCGCGCCATGCCTGCCGTCACCCCCGGACTCGACCGCCTGCTGACGTCGGAGCGCGCCCTGCTGAAGGGCAAGCGCGTCGAGCTGAGCGATGCCTCGGGCCACGCGTGGCCGCTGTCTGGCCGCGGCATCCGCACGCTGCTGCTGAAGATGGACGAAGCACAAGGTCGGCTGGATACACCCGGCGCGCTGGTGCGCAAGGGCTCACTGCCGGAGTCG
>CALCXL010000818.1 GCA_937907595.1 uncultured Pseudomonadota bacterium | reverse complement strand
GGGGAAGCACGAGTCGTGCCAGGCCCCGCCTGGGGCGCGATTTCAGCCGCGACGGGTGAGAAATCGGGCGTCGGGCCCGCCCCGCTGGCCAGCCTCGCCGTAGCCCCGAAGGGCCTGTGCGCCCTTGCGGAGGCCGTCCTGCTCCTCCTGGAGCGCGGCGCGGGCCTCGGCGGCGGCAGCGGTCAGGGCGGCGCGGGCGGCGGTGATCTCGCCGACCAGCCGGGCCCCCTCGGGGCTGCTGGCGGCGCTGCGCAGGTCGTCACCGTCAAAGGCGCGGAGGCGCCTGTCGAATTCCTGACAGGCGGCCAGATGCTCGGGGCTGAGGCCCACGTCGGCGAAGCGATCCGCCGCCGCGCGGGTGTGCGCGGCGTACTCGGCCAGCCAGAGCAGGGCCTCGGCGCTCACGGCTCGTCGCTGCCCGCCGCGGCCATCTCCACCGCATCCTCCCAGGTGTCGCGCACGTGGCGCAGCACCCGCAGGGCGTCGGGGAGGCCGGCGTCCTCACCCACCAGGGCCTCGCTGAGGCGCCGGTTGATGAAGATGTAGAGCCGCAGCAGGTTGAAGGCCATGGGCCCGCCGTAGTCCGTGTTGAGCGAGTCGGCCAGCTCGGTGACGATCCGGCGCGACTTGTCCAGCAGCCGCTTTCGCTCCGTTGGCTCCTGCTCCAGCGCCGCGGCTTCGGCCGAACGAACGGCCTCGCGGACGAGGAGCAGCAAGAGCCGCTCGGGGCTTGAGGCGTCCACGGACGCCTTGCGGTATCGGTTCAACTTCATGTTCACAGCCATGACCATTCCTGCCTTTGGGTCCCGGTGATGAGTACCTCATCGACCGGATGGGGGCGGACTTGAGCCCGATCAACCGTTGTTGTTCAGCGAAGCGAGCTGGGCGGCCAGATAGTCGCCCGTGGCCTGGTACTGCGCCAGGATCGTCTCCATCGCCGTAAACTGCCCCCGCAACGCGTCCTCGTAGGACTCCAGCCGATACTGGGAGTCCAGGATCTTCTCGTTGAGCGAGTCGATCTGGCTGTCGTAGGAGTCCAGACGGGGCTGGATGAGCCCCGTGGTCGTGTCGGTCAGGAGATCGAGCTGGCTCTCCATCGCCCCGAAGAGGCCGCCGCTGCCGGTCAGCGCCTCCAGGGTCGCGGCAAACTCGTTCCCAGCCATGGTGCTGAATGTGCTCGAGTCGAACTCCAGCACGCCCTGCTGGCTGGTGGAGATGCCCAGGGAGTTCAACCCCGCCACGTCCGCGTTGCCGTAGTCGCTGGCGAGCAGCGATTGCAGGCGGCGGGCGACGGTGCGCACCGTGGAGTCCCCGGCCAGGGGGCCGGGGTTGGTGACGTCCGATTGCTTCTGAACGAAGTCGTGGAGCTTGTTGTAGGCCTCCACGACCGTTTGGACCTTGTCGGCCATGGCCGACGTGTCGCGGCTGGTGGTGATCTGGGCTTCGCCCGAGGTGACGTTCTTGAGGTCGAGCTGCAAGCCGGGGATCAGGTCCGTCGGCGTGTTGCTCGCGGTGTAGACGGTCGTGTTGTCGATGGTCAGCCGCGCGTCGTCGCCATCGCGCACCGTGGAGGGCGAGAGCCTGCGCCCCCCTCCCCCTTGGTAGTTGATGGACCAGTCCACGCGGTTGGCTTCGCCCGTCTCGTCCCCCTCGATCATGAGGCGGTAGGGCGTGGAGCCCGTGCCTGTGTCGAGGATGTACGCGTGGGCGCCGTCGACGTTGTTGTTGATGTAGTCGGCCAGGCCCTGGGGAGTCCGGGTGCCGTCGGCGTCCTGAATGGGGACGTTGGTCGTGTTGCCGTCGATGGTGAGCGTCAGCGTGCCGCGCTTGAGTTGCTCGCCCGGATCGGCCAGGCCGGTGCTCCGGATGACGGTGTTGTCGGCCAGCGAGTGCACTTGGATCGTGTGCATGCCGGGCTGGACGTCCCCCGTGACGGAGACCCCCAGGCTGTCCGACTGCGAGCTGTTGGCGCCGAAGGCTCCGAGCTCAGAGGCCGTGTCGACGTTCCCGAGGGCCGTCTGCAGGTCGGCGAGCAGCCCGTTCATCTCCTGCATCGCAGCCTTGCGCTGCGTCAGGCGGCCGATGGTGGCCTCCATCGACCGGATGGGCGTCCGGGCCACCTCCATCAACTGGTTGATGATGGAGGAGGTGTCGATCCCAGAAGCCAGTCCGTCGACGCCGAGCATGACCTCTACCCTTCGCCGGAGAAGAGGATCCCGCGCATCTCATCGAGCCTCTCGGCCAGCGCGAGGGTGTCCTCGTTGGGGAACTGACGGACCAGCTCGCCCGAGTTCTTGTCCACGACCTGCATGACCACCTTGCCATCGTGCGACTGCAATCGCACGGCGTGTCCGAAGCGGGAGAGGGCCTTGCCGGCCTGCTCCTGGAGGCGCTCCATGGCACGCTCCGTGGCTTCGCTGGGGGTCTCGGCCTGGGACGCCTGCTCGGCCTTGCGGGCCTGTTGGGCCTGGCGTTGCGCCTGGACCTTGGCGGCCTGCTCCACGTCCCGGACCGGCTTGACGCTGGGGCGGGTCGTGGCCTGGTCGGCCTGCTGAATCATTCCGGTGCTGGCGGGTGCGATTTTCATGTTCGCTCCCCCCTTTCAGGAAGGGGTGAATCCCCTTGTGGTTCCCTCGGGACGGACCCCGGGCGGCCGCCCCGAAGGACGGCCGCCGGGATCGGACTCACTACTGGAGCAGCGACAGAGCGGCCTGCGGCGAGGAGTTCGCCTGGGCCAGGATGGCGACGCCGGCCTGCTGGAACACCTGGTTCCGGGTCAGGTCCGCGGTCTCCATGGCGAAGTCGACGTCGCGGATGCGCGACTCGGACTCGACCAGGTTCTCCGTGTAGTTCTCCAGGTTGTGCATGGCCGAGGTCAGGCGGTTCTGGGCGGCACCGTAGTCGGCACGCGCGTCGTTCACGCTGTCCAGCGCCGTGTCGATGGCCGTCAAGGTGGCCTGCGCGTTGGCGGCGGAGCCCAGGTCGATGGCGCCGGTGTCCACGCCCAGGGTGGCCGTCTGGCTGTCCTGCAGGGTGACCGTGATGCGGTCCTCCGCGGCGACGTTGAAGATGCCGACCTGCACGTCGACCGACGCGGTGGAGCCGTCGCTGATGTTCAAGCCGTTGAACTGCGTGGAGTCGGCGATGCGCTCCATTTCACCCTGCAGCGCGGTGAACTCGGTGGCCAGGTAGGCGCGTTCGGTGGCCTGGAGCACGTCGGAGGAGGCCTCGACCGCCAGCTCGCGCATGCGGCTGAGGATGTTGGTGGTCTCCTGCAGGCCGGACTCTGCGGTCTGGATCATCGAGATGCCGTCGTTGCTGTTCCGCATCGCCATGCGGAGCGACCGGATCTGGGAGCGCATCTTCTCGGAGACGGCCAGGCCGGCGGCGTCGTCGGCGGCCTTGGTGATGCGCAGGCCGGAGCTGAGGTGCTCCATGTTGCTGCGCATGCGCTCCTGGGTGCGGGAGACGTGCTTCTGGGCGAACACGGAGTTCACGTTGGTGTTGATGCGGAGTGCCATGATCTTCTCTCCAGTGAGTGGTCCCACCTGGGGGACCGGTTGCTCTCTTCACTTCTCTTCATCGACGCCTTGAAGCTCGTCTTGAGAAGATTCTTGTTCTTTTGTGGTGTTTCCGCGTGAGTCCGCGAAATCAGGACATTTTTGCGGGTTCGCCGGGCCGAGCCGGCGACGCTCCGCAGGAGCACCGAGCAAGTCGGCGCTCTACAGCATCTGGAAGATGTTCTGGGTCCGGGAGGCGACGGAGACCTGCATGGCCTGCTCGAAGGCCTGCTGGGTCCGGATCACGTCGCTGAAGGCCTGCACCGGGTCGGCCTCTTCGATCTCGGAGATCTCTTCGATCAATCCGATCTCGGCCGAGTCGAAGTGCAGGTCCATGCGTGAGGCGATGTTCATGCGCGCGCCCACCAGGCTGCGCTGGTCCACGACGTGCTCGATGGCCGCGTCCAGGTCCGTCAGCGCCTGCTGGATGCCGACGCTGTCGTTTGCGGCCAGGGCGGTGGCGAAGGCGTCCACGTCGGTGAGGATGTCGGGCCCGCCCGACGCGCCGCTCAGCAGCTGGTCGCCGGCGATGGTCACCTGCACCGTGGTCACGTCGGCCAGGGTGACGGACACCCCCACCGAGTTGCCCACGTAGGTGCCGTCCGCCTGGAAGGGGTCGGTGTCCGTGAGCTGGCCCGCGAACAGGCGCTTGTCGCCGTGCTTGCTGTTGCCCAGGCTGATGAGGGTGGAGCGAATCTGGCTGACCTCGGCGGCCGCCGCGTTCCGCTCGGGCGCGCCCATGGTGTCGCTGGCCATCTGCACCGCGAGCTCACGCAAGCGGGACAGGGCCGACGTCATGCTGCCCAAGGCGTGGTCGGAGGCGTTGAGCTCGCCGTTGGCGATGCTGATCTTCTTGCGACCGACCTCCAGGTCCGAGCGCATGGCCCGCAGGAGGTTCGTCCGCTGCATGCCCGCCGGGTCGTCGCTGGGCGTCAGGAGCCGCCGGCCCGTGGCCGCGGTCTTCTGGGCCTCGAACGAGTCCTTGCCCTTGCGGCGCATGGCCTCGATCTGAGCTCGGTAGGTCTGGGAAGCGGAGATGCGCATGGTGTCTTCAAGGAGGCCTATCGACGGTCCCGCTCGGGACTTGAGGAAAAAGCGGGCCGCGACTCCCCTTTCCGGGGATCAGACCAGCTGCATGAGCTCATCGAGCATCTCGCTGGTGGTCGCGAACACGCGCGCGGCTGCCTGATAGGCGTCCTGGAAGCGGAGCAGGTCCAGCGCCTCCTCCTCCAGGTTCACTCCGGAGACCGAGTCGCGCAGATCCAGGGCCCCCTGCACGTCCAGGGCCGCCCGGGCCTCGTTGCCGTAGCTGAGGCTGGCGGCCTGGCCCAGGGATCCCAGGATGCCGCCGTAGAAGCCCTGGAAGTTCTGGCCCGACGCCATCGCCCCGAACTCGGCCAGGGCGGCCATTGCGGTCGCGTTGCTGTTGTCGCCGGGCAGCGCGGCGGGGTCCAGCGCCGCGGCCACGCCGTTGGGGTTGCCGTCCAGGGCCGCGCTGAGGGAGAGCGACAGGGCCGCGCCGTCCTGGGAGGTGGGCGCAGTGAAGAAGTCGACGGCCGTGTTGCCGTCCAGATCGAAGCCGGCGTTGTGCTGGGCGTTGACGGTGTTGGCCAGGGTGAAGGCCAGCTCGTCCAGGTCCGCGATCATGTTGGCCACCACGGTGTCCCGCTGGCTCAACATGCCGCCCAGGGAGCCCGCGGTCATGCCCGCGCTGATGTTGAGGCTGCTGGTGCCGTGGGAGATGTGGACCTGCTGCAGGCCCGTACTGGGATCGGCCACGCTGCTCAGGGTGCGCGCCGTGCCCCCCTCGACCAGGGTGTGCCCCGCGACCAGCACCCGCATGGACC
>CALCXL010000817.1 GCA_937907595.1 uncultured Pseudomonadota bacterium | reverse complement strand
CTGTAGATCGGGAGGGTGCTCGGGTCGAAGAAGAACCCGCCCCCGGCGTGTGCGGTGGCCGACTCGCCCTCCTCCTCGGGGCTGGGGGAGGCGTGGACATCCCACGGCTCCGTGGGCGAGTCCGGCGGCGATGGAACGTCCGGCACCCGGACATCGAGCGCGATCAGCTGTCCGTCCACCTCGTAGCGGGCCTGAAGCCACATGCGCCCCGCGAGCTCGGGGCGGGTCGAGTGGGCGGACAAGACGATGCCGCCGCGGTGGTTCTGCGCGACGACCGTCTGGCAGCCGGTGGGGCTCCCGTCGACCACCCGGCAGCCTCGCCGCTCCCAGGTGCGGAACCCGTTCCCATCCACGATCCCCGCGATGGAGACCTCGGGCATGGGCAGCAGCGGGTGGTTGCGAGGGTCACCGGACCGCCAGTACAGGTGCGCTGTGCCGGTCCACGTCGACCGGTCCGAGCCGACCTCCGCCACGCCCCAGGGGTAGGTGATGCCGATCAGCGTCGACTCGGCCTCCAGGCGGAGGTTGGGATGCACCAGCAGCTCGGCACCGAACGCGGTCACGTGGTCGACGAACCCGTCGCCGTCCAGATCGAGCAACATCGACACGGAGTCCTCGCCGAAGCGCGCGAACCGACCGTCGGGCCGCGCGACGTTCTGCGTGTTGGTGCCGGCCAAGCCCCGCACGCCGCCGAGCCAGTCGACGCCTGCGGCCGTCACCCCGCGCTCGGCGCAGTCGTCGCCAAATCCCGCGCCCACGTCCCCCGGCCCGGCCGGGTAGTGGACTCCGACGATGTAGTCCCCCTCGTGCCCCTGGAACGGAGCGAGCGGCTCCTGCGCGTCCCCCCGCTCGTTCGGGTCGGGGGCGCCGGCCAGCGCGCAGACCTCCAGGCGCTCGACCCGACCGTCCCCGTCGAGGTCGCTCCAGACCCCCGCCCGCGTGGACGTGAGGGACGGGCCGGCGGGACGATTGACCCAGGGCACCGTCACGTGGCCCAGGTGGGGATCGAAGGGCTCCCCGACGGCGAGGATGCTGTAGTCGGACAGCGGGTGAAACCGGCGGACCAGATTGGGGGGCATGTCCGTGTCCAGCACGGGGACGTACGGTTGGTTGATGGACTGCGCCCAGGCCGGCGTCGACGTTCCGGAGAGGACGGCGGCGGAGCTCGCATCTGCGCAGCTGTTGCCGGCGGCCAGCCACTCCTCGCAGATCGCGAAGAGCGGTCCACAGTCCGTGCAGCAGATCGAGGGAGCGGAGCTCTGCGGCGGCTGGCAGTAGGGCAGGGCCCAGGAGGCGGAGATCCGATAGGGGTTCTCGTGCTCCTCGGCGCTGCAGTCGTCGATCAGACGCATGCCGTTGTAGGGGCGGGTCGAGCAGTCCACCGGCACCTGGCCGTCCTCGCGGTACCGCATGGCGGGGCCACCCAGCCCGGGCGTCAGCAGCGCGGAGGGGCTGTCGAACGTGTCCGTGGGCGGGGTGGCGCGGACGAAGCGGCCGGTGCAGTCGCCGAAGAACAGGTCGCTGTAGAGGTCCGGCGCCTGCTCGGGCAGCGCGTAGTGCAGCTCCAGACCCAGGTTGTTGATGGCGAGCTCCTTCAGGGGGGCCGTGTCCATCGCGAGCGTGACGTCCGCGCAGCCGTCGCCGTTGACGTCGCCCCACTGCAGGTGCTGTGCGACGTAGGACCAGCCGTCCGGCGCCAGGAAGGGAGCGCCCATGCGGTGGTCGAAGCTCGACAGGACGCTGGTGGGCAGCAAGACGCCCAGCTGCCCGTCGACCTCGCAGCTCATCAGATCGAGCAGGGTCTCCCAATCGGCCGCCGCCATCACAAGCTGGGCATCGTCCGCAGCCGCAGCCGCCGGCGTCATCGCGTCTTCTGCGCTGCGGTAGCGGAGGGAGGTCCCGCGGTAGCCGACGGGCAAGCGCATGGCCTCGCCGCCAAGGAGCTCCGACATCGGTCCCCCGAACAGCGGCGGGAGGAGCTGCATCGACGATGTCGCCTGGCCGTGCGGGTCCCCGCCCGGCCGCATGAAGAACTCGGGCGGCTGGGCGCCTCCGGACGACACGATGCAGAGCCCGCCCTTGTTGGAGCTCTGGAAGGCGTAGTCCACCACGTCCGTCAGCCCCAGCCAGCCGAAGGCGCGCTCCGCGACCTCCTGCATCGCGACCCGGTCCCACTCCTCGATCCGGGGGGAGGAGGGGGCCACTCGCTCGGGCAGCCCGTCGCCGTCGATGTCGGCTGCCGCTCCCAGCGCGTAGGGGGGCAGATCGGTCAGCGGTTCGGGCGGGGGAGCCCACTGTCCAGACGCCGCCATGTCGGTCCAGTGCCGGAGGTCCTCCGTGGGGTCGCTCAGGAGCGTGGTCCGGGGGCCGACCAGCTCGTCCATGCCGTCGCCGTTGAGGTCCTCGATCGCGATGGCGCCGAGGAACGCCTCCCAGCCGCCGCGCGGTCGACCCTGCGACGTGAGCCACACGTCCAGGACTCCGGAGGCGACCGGGTCGTGCCGGAAGCCGAAGTCTCCGGTGTTGATGAGGACCGCGGCGCGCAGGGGCTGGGCGCAGGCCGTGCTCTCCAGCGTGTAGCACCGGCGAGGCGCCTGCGAGGGGGAGCAGGCGGCGGGAAGACCGGCCGAGGAGTTGAGGGGACACTCGGATCTGCACGCGAGCGCCTGACCGTTGCCATGCCAGGCGCCGTGCACCCACACCGCCAGGAGATCCGGCAGGGCGTCGTGGTTGAGGCGGGCGACGAGGAGCTGGGGCTCGGCCGCGTAGCCCTCGGGAGCGGGCGGCAAGTCGAGGTCCACGGGCCGCTCGCTCCCCCACGAGACGCCCTCCTGGGCCGGCGACAGCCCGGCGCGCAAGGACGAACGCAGCGCGGCGGGGTCCAGACCCTCCCACTGCCCGGGGGCGAGGGGCGCCAGCAGCGTGTGCCGGTAGTGGAACCGGCGCAGCCGGATCGGGGCGGCGGGGGCGACGTCGGGGAGGATCGCCCCATGGGTCCAGATCTCCGCGAGCAGCGGCTGGCCGGACGGCCGGGCGATCTGGTGCTCGAAGGACCACCGCTCCAATTGGGGGCGACCGGGGAGCGGGCCGTTCAGGACGACTTCGCTGAGGAGCACCCCCTCTGCTCGAACCGCGCCGGAGGCCGCGCGCGGGCGCAGCTCCGGGCTGGCGGAGTAGTCGAAGGTCAACTCGTAGTCGAAGTCTCCGCCCGGGCGACCAGCCGCCCCGACCCCGCTTTGCCCCCACCGGACCCGGGAGGGCAAGGGGGTGTCGATGCCGCCCCAGCCACGCTGATCCGCGATCGGGTCCGGCCACGCGTAGGCGATGTACTCGAATTCAATGGAGTTTCCCGCCTGGTCCTGCACCTCGCAGATCCACCACCGAACGGGCACCTTGACCGGATCGAGCACCGAGGGAGGCAGGGTGGCCGACTGGACCTGTTGGGACAGGAAGCGGCCGAGGGGCCGGGCCCGCTCCGTCGCTCCGCAGGCCGCGAGGCTGCCGTAGGAGGTGGTCAGCCCGTTCGCCGTGCGGATCCACACGTCGTCGCCGGGTCGGTACCGAAAGAAGCCGGCCGGATCCGCGGCCGTCCGATAGAGCGTGTCGCCGCCCGCGGCGCCTGATGGCACGAGGGGGCTTCCCCGGAACCAGAACGTGTCCTCGGCGTCGCCGCGCGCGTGGCCTCCCTTCGGGCCCTGACGATTCACCGCGTCGACACCGGCCAGCTCCCAGTGCCGCCCCAACAGATCCCCCGGCGCGTTCTGCCCGAACGTGACCGCCAGCTGCGGCGCGAGCCCGCCCCGACCGCCCGGGAGGTCGAGGGGGAGGGCGTGGGTGAAGACCCCATCGATGACCACTTCGTCGCCCGAGGCCCCGGAGATCAGCGCCTCCACGGGCTCACCGTCCGGGGTCAGCCCGCCGAGGGTGCTGCGCGGCGCCGTCTCCCCCCAGGTCGCCATCGAGCTGCGCTCCTTCGCGTCGCCCATCCCGGCGATCGCGCCCCACAGATCGCCGATGGGGTCGGCGAAGTCGGACCACGACGGACTCGAGGGGAACTCGAACGCAGCCCCGTCGATCCCGGTGCCTGACGCAGAGTCCGACGGCCCCGGCGACTCCCCCGTCGACTCATCGGGGCCCCTCATTCGACGGACCTCGTCGTGCCCTGGGAGCCCGACGAACACCGGCGCGTCCCCCCCCACCACGAGCAACGAGGCGCCGAACCACGACCCCGCCGGCCCACGCCACTCGACGTCTCCCGGCAGCCCCATCGCCAGGTCCTGATCCGGGACGCCGACAAGCAGGACCTCGCCGCTGGAGCCGAGCGCGGCCACGCTCCCCTCCACCCGCCCGATCAACTCAGCGCCGGCCTCCCCGATCCGAAAGACGCCGCCGTCGTCGCTGCCCACGACCATCCCTCCGGCCGTCGCCCCGAGCGCCGAGCCGAACCCCTCCTCTCCCGGGGGTCCCCAGAGGGTCGGCTCGGCGAGGGGCTCGCCGACGGCGTCCCAGGGGAGCAGCCAGAGCGCGCCCGATCCGTCCGCCCCCTCCTCGTCGCGCACGCTGTCCACGGCGACCCAGAGCCCCTCGGGGGCCCCGGCGATCCGCGCCTCCGAGGGGAACATGTGCGTCTGCCAGACAGGCTCCGCACTCAGCTCCTCCGTGGTCCAGAGCGCCGCTCCGTCCTCCGATTCGCCCTGTACACCGACCCCCCCTCCGGCGACGCGGACGAGGCCCGCTCCAAACCAGAGGGCGTCGGGCGGAGCATCGACCACGAGCAGGGGCTCTGCGGAGAGGTCGCGCCCGTCGAGCAGGACGAGCTGGCCGCTGCCCGGCGCTGAGACAAGGAGCTCGGGCGTACCGTCTCCCGTGCGATCGGGCAGCTCCAGCAGGGCCGCGCCGAACTCGGACGCCGGCTCCCAGGTGCGCGTCTCGGGGGAAGCGGGGGCGTCCTGGCCTGATTCGGAGGCGGGGACGCTCGCAGCGCCAACCATCAGCACGAACGCCGCAACCAGCGTGAGGGGGAGGGATCGGGACGGCTTCATGGCGGCTCCTACAGCCCGTCGGCGGGCGTGAACCCCGGGACGAAATCAACGGGCGCCGCGGACCGACTTTGTTCGAACGAGTCCCGCTCCTTCCCGCGTCCCTCCGGCCACGATCGGGTGTGTACCCACGGACACAGGGCGGGCCTGGACACGTCATAACCGGCTGAAATCACGCCGATCTACCCGCTGGCACGCCCGTTGCGAATCCAGGGAGCGAACCGCCCTCCCGGAGCCGCCTGCCATGCCTCGCATCCTCTTCCTCTTCGCCCTCCTGACCGCCGGCGCCGCCCAGGCCGGCGTGGTGTTCCCCGACGTCTTGGCGCCGTCGGACGACGCGCCCCAGACCGTCGACCCCAGCCCCTTCACGCTGCTCAGCCAGGAGGTGTCGGTGGAGATCATCGACCAGGTCGCCACCACCTCCCTCATCCAGGTCTTCCGCAACGACAAGGCCTACGCGGTGGGCGGGACGTTCGTGCTGCCCCTGAGCGAGCAGGCCTCCGTCCAGGAGTACGCCTTCTGGGTGGGCGGGCGCCGCGTCGCCTCCACCATCCAGGCGAAGGAGGCAGCCCGCGAGACCGTGGCGAAGGCGAAGGCCCGGGGTGAGAACGCCGCCCTGCTCGAATACAAGGACAGCGACTCGTTCACCGCGGAGTTCACGGAGCTGCAGCCCGGGGAGACCCGCCGATTCGAGGTCGTCTACTCCGAGCTGCTGCCCTACGAGGACGGGCTGGTCCGCTACAGCCACCCCCTGGACTACGCCACTCTGGGCCTGCAGCCGCCCGAGACCATCCACGTGCGCGTCACCATCGACGACAGCAAGCCGATCAGCGACGTGCACAGCCCCACGTTCCCGCAGTTGGCGCTGTACCCCATCGAGTTCGATCGGGTCGCCGCCCAGCTGGACCTGCAGCACACCGCGCCCGCCACGGACTTCGAGCTGGAGTACCGCCTGGAGTCGAGCGACTTCGGCCTGGCCTTTCGCACCTTCGCCACCGGGGAGGACGAGGGCTTCTTCGTGGCGATGATCGCCCCCCGCGAGGAGGCCGCCGACGCCGACATCGTCAAGAAGGACATCGCCTTCGTCTTCGACGTCAGCGGCAGCATGTCCGGCACCAAGATCGACCAGGCCCGCCAGGCGCTCAAGGGCTGCCTCAACCTCATGAACCCGGGCGACGGGGCCTACATCGTCGCCTTCAACGACAGCCTCAACCCCTGGCTCAACGGCGTGCGCGCCGTCGACGAGGCCGGGCGCGCCGCCGCCAACCACTTCGCCGACGGCCTCACCTCGGGCGGGGGCACCAACATCCGCGACGCCGTGATCAGCGCGCTGAAGGCCCTGGACGGCTCCCAGCGGCCCACCGCCATCGTCTTTCTCACCGACGGCCTGGGGCAGTTCCCCCCCGAGGAGACCCTGCAGGCCATCGAGGCCGCCAACCCCGACCGCCGCACGCGCATCTTCGCCTTCGGCGTGGGCCAGGACGTCAACCAGAGCTTCCTGGAGCGGCTGGGGCGGGAAAACCGCGGCGGCTTCACGGGCATCCACGGGGGCGTGGCCATCGACCAGGCCGTCGCCACCTTCTACTCGTCCATCAGCAAGCCGGTGTTGACCGAGCTCGCCATCGACTTCGGCGACGTGGTGCCCAACCGCAGCTACCCGGCCATGCTGCCCGACGTCTACCAGGGCCAGCGGCTGGTGGTGTCAGGGCGCTACCGGGGCGACGGCCCCACCACCCTGACCGTGTCCGGGCGCATCGGCGCCGAGGTGAAGACGCTGGCCCTGCCGGTGGTCTTTCCCGAGGACGACGAGCAGCACCCCTGGGTGGCCCGCCTCTGGGCCAAGCGCCGCGCCGAGCACCTGCTGGCCCAGGTCCGCATGTACGGCGAGACGCCCGAGGCCCGGGACGAGGTCGTGGCGCTGTCGACGCAGTACGGCTTCGCCACCCCCTACACCTCCCTGGTGGCCCACGCCGACCCCAAGGTCGCCAGCCTGACCCCCGCCCGCATCAAGCCCGGGGACCCGGTCCTGGCCATCCCTGCCCCCCGCGACGCGGTCGCCGTCACCGCCTTCCTGCCCTTCGGCGAGGTGAAGGAC
Organism: uncultured Pseudomonadota bacterium; assembly: GCA_937907595.1. GTDB lineage: Bacteria > Myxococcota_A > UBA796 > UBA9615 > UBA9615 > CALCXL01. The sequence goes on along the minus strand of CALCXL010000817.1, from coordinate 3,047 downwards.
CTGGCCCTGGAGGGCGCCACCGGACTGTGGATGACGCGCTTCCTGGTGCCCCGCTCGGCCCGGGACGGCGTCTACTGGATTCACGTCGTGGCCACGCTGCGCGACGGCGGCACCGAGTGGTTCAAGATCTCCTACACGGTCGACACCCTGGCCCCCGTCGTCGACGTGACCCTGGACCAGCCCGACGGGCGCTACGGCGCGGGCGACGTGGTGGCGCTCAACGCGCGGCCAGTCATCGGCTTCCTGGAGCTGGGCGAGGAGATGGTGCGCGCCCTGGGCCAGGACGCCGCGGCGCGGGCCAAGGCCTTCGTCGACATCAAGCGGGTCGTGGCGCGCATCGGCGGCACCGACGTGGAGACCGTGCTGCTGAGCGAGGCGGGGGCGGCGCCGGGCTGGCGGGGCGAGCTGCACCTGCCCGCGGGCCTGCGACCGGGCCGCTACGAGCTCGAGATCACGGCCACCGACGTCGCCGGGAACAAGCACACCGTCGTGCGCGAGATCGTCGTCGCCCCGAGCGGCCTCATGGGGCTGCGCCTGCAGGGATGACGCCGGGTCGCGCCCGCCGTCCATCGCGAGGCGGAGGCGGGCGCGACCCCGGGGGCGAGACACACGACGGACAGGGACCGGTCGGCGAAGGCCGACACCACCGGGCGCAGCGGCCGCCCAGAGCATCGGAGACGGACATGAACAACATCACGGAATGGGTCAGGCGGACAACGTGGGGCGTTGCCTTGACCCTGGGAGCGGCGCTGGCATTGGGGTCGGCGTCGCTCCCGAATCTCGGGTTCCTGGAGGACCGGCACGAGTTCCCGCTCGTCGGCCTCCAGGACCCTCCCCGCCAGGAGGTGGCGCCCCGCAGCGCCGCGCCCCCCCTGGCGGTCCAGGCGGACGGGAAGAGGAGCGGCCCCCTGCGGTTGCGTCTCCGGGAGTCCATCACCGACCCCGACGACACCCGCGGAGCCGTCGCCGGCCCCCACGCCCTCTGGGTGGCGACCGGCGGCGGGCTCCTGCGGCTGCCCTACGACGGCGGGGCCTCCCGCTGGTGGACGACCGCCGACGGGCTGCCCGATCACCGCCTGACCGCCATCGCCCGCGTCGGCGACGGCCTGGCCCTGGGCACCGAAGGCGGCCTGGTGATGCTGGTGGAGCTGGACGGCGACCCGGAGGTGGCCATCGCCAGCCAGGTGGCCCCCGCGCGCATCTCCGACCTGCTGGTGGCCGACGGGCAGCTCTACGCCGCCACCTGGGGCGAGGGCATCCACTCCGCCGCGCTGACCGATCCCACCAACTGGCGGTCGGTGGGGCCCGCTCGGGGCATGCGCTCGCGGCAGGTCACCGGGCTGGCCTGGCTGGACGGCGAGCTGATCGCAGGCACGGCCGGCGCGGGGCTGTGGGTGCGCGGGGCCGACGGACGCACGCGGCGCTACGTGGCGAAGGGGGGCCTGGCCCACGACTTCGTGCTCGACGTCCAGCAGCACGACGGCTGGGTCTACGCCGCCACCCCCGACGGGGTCTCCCGCTACCGGGCCGACCAGCTCCAGACCCGCCGCGGGGGCGAGGGCGTGGCCGAGGGCCTGGTGCGGGCGCTGGGGGTCGATGGGCGCGAAGGCGGTGGGGTCCTGCTGGCGATGGCCGGGGGCCGGGTCGGCGACTGGGGACGGGACGAGGCCGAGGCCTTGCCGCCTCACCCCGAGGCGCTGGGGCCCTGGAACGGCCTGCCCACGGCGGAGATCCGCTGGATCACGCAGGGCGGCGAGTCCGTCTGGGCGGGCACCGACCGCGGGGTGGCCCGCCACGACGGCGACCGGTGGACCTGGATGCTGCAGGAGGGACCCGGCCACAACGACCTGACCACGGTGGCCGCGCGGGGCGGCCTGCTGTTCGCGGGCTCCTTCGACCGGGGCGGGCGGGTCTTCGACGGCGCGTGGCGGGCCCTGCCCCTCTCCAGCGCGGAGGTCAACGACGGCCTGATCGACGGCGCGGGCCGGCTCTGGGTGGCGACGTCGAGTGGGCTCGCCCGCTGGGAGGCAGGCAAGCTGACGACCTTCAGCGGGCTGCACGGCTTGCCTTCCGCTCACGTCGCCGCGGTCGCCGAGGCCGACGCGGGCCTCTTCGTCGGCACCACCGCCGGGGTCGTTCTGCACGACGGCGTGGGCTTCAGCCCCCTGGGTGGGGGCGCCGACGTCCACCACGTCTACGGCCTGGCCGGGGCGGGGGACAGCGTCTGGGCCGGCACCATCGGCGGCCTGTTCCGGGTGCGGCGGGGCGGCGCGCGGGCCTTCCGCTACGAGACCGGCGAGCTGCCGGACAACTGGATCAACGCGGTGGTCGAAGGGGCCGACGGCACCCTCTGGGTGGGCACCTACGACCACGGCCTGGCCCTGCGGCGACCCGACGGGAGCTGGCACCACATCACCGAGGACGACGGCCTGCCCAACGGCTGGGTCAACCCCGGCGCGATGGCGGCCCTGCCCGACGGCAGCGTGCTGGTGGGCACCCTGGGCGGCGGGCTGCTGCGCGTCAGCCCCGACGGCAGCGTGGATCGCTGGACCACCGCCGACGGCCTCGCGGGCGACGACGTGACCGACGTGGCCGTGGACGGATCCACCGTCTGGGTGGCCACCCGCAGCGGCCTCAGCCGCATGGAGGTGCTCGATGAGCCTGGCGATGTTTGAGTCCTCGACCGCCCCGCCGCCCCACGCGGGGGCGCTGACCCTCCACCCGGCGCCCGGCGCCGCCCCCACGCTCCACCCGCATCAGGGCGCCCCGCGCCGTGGCCCCCTGCCCCGCCGACGCCTCCGGGCCATGCTCCCCCTGCTGGGCGGGATCGGCGTGGCCGCCCTGCCCTGGACCGGGGGGCTGGAGTCCTGCGCGGTCGTCCTGCTCGGCTGCGTCGCCGCGGTCGTGGTGTGGCGGGCCGACGGCCGCTCCCCCCGGGACGCCTGGCAGCGCGCCTGGCCCGACGTGGCCTTCGCGGGGCTGCGCGCCTTCCCCCGGGAGCCCCTGGGCGTCGCGACCCTGGCCCGGGTCTGCGCCGAGGTGCAGGG
>CALCXL010000816.1 GCA_937907595.1 uncultured Pseudomonadota bacterium | reverse complement strand
GGCCGCCTGGACGTGGGCCTGCGCAGCGGCGTCGCCGAGCACGACCTCGCCGTGGTCTGGAGCTTCGAGGCCTCGGACCGCTTCGAGGGCTTCTCGGGGAGCTCGACCGTCACCTGGCCCACCTGGTGCGGCAACCTCTTTCCCTGCCGCAGCCAGGCCGCCCAGGGCCAGACCGTAACGCTGGACGTCGCCCCGGAGGCGGGCCTGCAGGCGGCCTTCGCCGACCTCGTCGCCCCGGCGCCCAGCTACCAGGTGGCCTGGGCCCAGGGCGATTGGGAGACCCTGGACCTGGGCACGTCGGACGGCGGCACCGCCCTCTCCGCGCGGCACTGGACCCAGGACGCCGACCGCGCCGCCCTGGGCACGGCGTCTCTCGTCGACGCGTTCTCCTGGCTGGAGCGCACCCTGGGCCCCTACCCCTTCGGCGACGAGGCCGGCGTGGTGGAGGTGGACTGGGGCGCCGGCGCCTACGGCGGCATCGAGCACCACCCGCTGTGGCACGTCAGCTCCATCGCCCTGCACGACCCCGTCGTGATGATCCACGAGGCCGCGCACGGCTGGTACGGCGACGGCCTGCGCCTGCGCTGCTGGGAGGACCTGGTGCTGAGCGAGGGCACCGCCACCTACCTCGCGGCCCGCATCCTGGGTCAGGTGGTGGACGCGGCGGCCGAGGCTGCGGTCTGGGACGACTACGCCGGCGAACTGACGGGCTGGAACGGGGTGGGCACCGACGTCGCCTGGATCGACCAGGGCTGCGACGTCGAGGACCCGGTGGCCGGCGCCCTGCGCACCCGCGCCCCGTACATCAAGGGGGCGTTCTTCTACCGGCGGGTGGCCGAAGAGGTGGGCGCCGAGGCCCTGGACGCCGTGCTCGGCGGCTTCTTCCGGGACCACGCGGGGCAGGCGGCGGGCATGCAGGACCTGCTCGATCGCATCCAGGCCGACACGGGCTTCGATCCCAGCGACCTGGCGGAGGCCTGGCTGCTCAGCGACGAGCTGCCCGCCGACGCACCCTGAACTCGACGCTCAGCCCCCGAGCACGGTGATCGCCAGCCGCGTCGACGCCCGCGGATCCAGCTCCTGGTCGCCCGGCAGCGGCGCGCCCGGGGCCAGGGCCTCGTCGGCGAGGCGGAGCTCCAGCGTGTGGTCGCCCGGCGTCAGCCCCTCGAACAGCGCAGGCACCGCGGTCGTGTCCCCCTGGAACTGCCCGTCCAGGTAGCGGTGCAGGTGCCGGCCAGCGGGGCCGTCGAGGCCGTCCCCCTCCAGGTCGAAGCCGGCGGTGTCGAAGGACAGCTCCAGCGTCGCGCCCGTCACCTGGGCGCCGTCGGCCAGCCCGTCGACGAAGACGCAGGGCTCGAAGGAGAAGGGCACAAAGACCAGATCGCCCACCTCCTGGTGGTTGACCAGGGCCAGGACCAGGGCGACCTCGTGCTCGCAGCCGTCGACGTCGGGCAGGTCGAAGGAGCCGTCGGCGTCGATGCCCGTGTAGACGTCGTCCAGGTAGACGTGCACGTGGCCGACGCCGGGGGTGGGCACGCCGCCGTTGAGGTTGTCGGGGTCGAGCACGAAGCCCTCGACGCTGTACTCCACCGTCACCCCGGGGCCCACCACGGCCTCGCCGGGCTGCGGCGAGCTCACCAGGATGCGCGGGGAGGCGACCTCCACGCTCCGCGAGGCGATCACCGCCGGCTCCAGGGGCGTGCCGTCGTTCTGCACCACCTCCACCGACAGGGTGAAGTCCCCCTCAGCCGGCGGCACCAGGGCCACCCGGCCGTCGGCGTCCCGGGCGAACAGCACGCCGTCCAGGCTGACCACGACGTGGCCGACGCCGACCTGGTTGGGCCCGCCCACGGAGCCCTCGTCCAACGTCACGCCCTGCACGTCGTAGGCGACGTCGAAGCCTTCGGGCGAGAGGATCGCGGCCTCCACCGGTTCCAGCAGGGCGATGGAGGGCGCGACGGTCACCACCTCCACCGTCAGCGAGTCCACCACCGGCGGGTCGAAGGGCTGCTCCCCCGGAACCTCCAGGAGCTCGACGTCGACGGCGTGCACGCCCGGGTCCAGGCCCGAGACCACGTGCAGGGGGCCGCCGGTGATCGCCCGCTCGATGCCGTCCACGGACAGCCTCCAGCGCGCCGCGGGCAGCGCGCCCTCCACCGGCGGCTCCTCGGCGGCCAGGCGCGCGCCGTCGACGGCCACCTCCACCGCCAGGTGCAGGCCCTCCACGCGGAAGGGATCGGCGGGCTGCACGATCTCCAGGGTGATCGGGGCGTCGACCTGGGCCGTACCGCAACCGACGAGCAGCCCCAGCAGCGGCAGGAGCCGGCGATGACGCAGCCCGAAGAGCCCCAGCAGCGCCAGCAGCAGCGCCCCCGCCCCGGCGCCGCCGCCCTGGGAGCAGGCCAGGGTGATCCCGGCGTCGGCCAGGGCGCAGGGGGAGTCAACCCCGTCCACGAAGCCGTTGCAGTCGTTGTCCAGCCCGTCGTCGCAGACCTCGGCCATGGCCGGGTGCACGGCCGCGCTCAGGTCGTCGCAGTCCCCGTCCAGGGGCGTGAAGCCGTCGCCGTCGGCCAGATCCGCACCCAGGAGCACGTAGACCGCGCCGGTGCCGTGGGCCCCCGGAGCGCCCACGATGAGGTCGTCGTAGCCGTCCCCGTCCAGGTTCGCGACCGCCACCGACGAGCCCAGGCGGGCGCCCCCGGTGCCCCAGAAGACCGCGTCGGCCAGGTCGACCTCGCCCTCTTGATCCACCGCGTCGAACCAGTGCCCCACCACGCCGGCCAGCTCGCCGCCCACGAAGGGGCCCTCGGCGCGGGCCTGCACGGCCAGCTCGCCGGCGTTCCCGTCGCCGTCCAGGTCGGCCGGGAGCACGGCCAGGCCGCCGGGGCCCGCCCCGAAGATCCGGGCCACGGGGAAGCCCAGGGAGCCCGCGTCGAACGCCAGGGCCAGGCCCTGCGCGCCGCCTTCGCCCCCCGCCC
>CALCXL010000815.1 GCA_937907595.1 uncultured Pseudomonadota bacterium | reverse complement strand
GAACGGGATCACGGACGGATCCGGGCGTCAACGGCGGAGTGGTGCGATCGCCCTGCCAGCCCCCCGCCGGGGGCTGCTAACCTGTGCTCCCCCGTGCGAAGGTGTGGAGATGGCTGGCGACCCCGACGACGATCTCCCCCCCGCGAGCAGCGGCGCGAACGACGGTCTGCAGAAGACCGCCGACTGGTCCTCGGTGGCCGACGACGACCTGCCCCCCGCCAGCAGCGGTGCCAGCGACGGCTTGCAGAAGACCGCCGACTGGTCCTCCATGGCCGGCGGCGACCTCCCCCCCGCCTCCAGCGGCGCCAGCGACGGCCTCCAGAAGACCGCCGACTGGTCCTCGGTGGCCGACGGCGATCTGCCCCCCGCCAGCAGCGGCGCCGCCGACGGCCTCCAGAAGACCGCCGACTGGTCCTCCATGGCCGACGGCGACCTGCCCCCCGCCTCCAGTGGCGCCGCCGACGGCCTCCAGAAGACCGCCGACTGGTCCTCCATGGCCGACAGCGGGCCGACCCCTCCGGCCGCGCCCGCTCCGAGCGCCCCCCCCGCCGCCACCCGCTCCATGCCGGGCGCGGAGTCGATCTTCTCGTCGCTGCCCGCCGTCCCCGCGCTCCCTGCGTCGGCGGGGCACCCAGACCTGGCTCAGCTTCCGCCCGCCTCGTCCGGCGCGGGGACCGGCCTGCAGTCGACCACCGACTGGAGCGCCATGGGCCCCGAAGACCTGCCCCCGGCCGGCAGCGGGGCCGGCGCCAACCTGCAAGCCACCACCGACTGGACCGGCATCCCACCCGACGACCTGCCACCGGCAGACAGCGGCTCCAGCGAGGGAATGCAGAAGACGGCGGACTGGAGCCAGACGGATCTGGAGCCCGCCGAGGCGGCACCCGAGAAGAAGAAGAAGGGTTGGTTCCGCTGAGGGCCGGGGAGGCTACTCGAAGCGGAAGGTCTTGACCGTCTCCTGATCCGGCAGGACGTCCAGCTTGAAGGTCCGCGACGCCTTGTCGTCGCAGCCGCCGCAGTCGAAGCGCACCGTGTGCATGCCTGAGGCGACCTCCAGCGTGTTCGGGGTCAGCCCGATCGACTCGCCGTCCAGGAACAGGTTGGACCACGGGACCGAGTTCAGCTTGAGCGTGCCCTTGCCGGCGGGCGCGGGCTTCGGCGTGGGCTCCGGCGTGGCCTCAGCGACCGCGGCGGGTCGAGGGGTGCGGGTGGGAGCCGGGGTCTTGGCCGGCGCTGCGACCGCCACCGCGGGCGCGGGTTTGGCTGGCGCGGGTTTGGGTGCCGGGGTGGCCTGAGGGGTCGGCGTGGCCTGCGGGATCGGCGTGGCGAGCGCAGCCACCGGCTCGGCGTCCTGCCCCTGACTCAGACCCCAAGCGGCCGCGCCGCCCAGGCCCAGGAGCGCCAGACCAACCACCGCGAGCATCGGCCCCCGGGACCTGGGCGCCGGCGCCGCGCGGGTGGGCGCCTCCTCCTGGAGCTGCCGCTTGGTCATCTCCACCGTGGAGTCCAGCCCGGTGGGGGCGGGGGTCACGCCGGCCGCCTGGGGGGGGCCGGCCCGGCCGAAGTCGCCGACCTCCCGGATGGGCGGCAGGTGCTCCAGCAGCCCCTCCACCCACTCGGCCACCGTCGGGCCCTCGATCTCCGCCAGGATGGCCTCCACGTCCACCATGACGTCCCGGGCGTCGGCGTAGCGCTCGTCGATGTCCCGGCTCATGAGCTTGCCCACGACGGGCCCCATGGCCTCGATCCGGCGGGCCACCCGCTCCTCCAGCTCGGCGATCTCCGTGGTCAGGATCCCCCGGACCACCGACGCCAGGCTCTCCCCCGGGAAGGGCACCTGCAGCGTGATCATCTCGTGCACCATGGAGCCCAGGGAGAAGAGATCCGAGCGCTTGTCCAGCGACTGGCTCTCCACCTGCTCGGGCGACATGTAGACCGGCGTGCCCTTCGTGGCGTCCGCCGCGGTCGTCTTGTAGAGGTTGGTCTCCGCCTTCGCGATGCCGAAGTCCATGAGCTTGACGTCGCCCTGGCGGCTCACCAGCACGTTGCCCGGCTTCAGGTCGCGGTGGACCAGGTTGAGGGGCGCGGCGTTCTCGTCCTTCAGGCCGTGCGCGTAGGTCAGCGCCTTGCACAGGTCAGCCAGGATCTCCAGGGCGACGGTGTGGGGCACCCACTGCCGGGTCTTGCGGCAGACCTGGAGCATGCCGTGCAGGGTCCAGCCCTCCACGAACTCCATGGCCATGTACCAGTGCTCTTCCACCTGATCGAACTCGTAGATCTCCACGATGTTCGGGTGGCGGAGGCGACCGCCCAGCCGCGCCTCGTTGATGAGGGCGCGCACCATGGCCTCATCCTCGGTGACCGAGGGATCGATGCACTTGACGGCGACCGGCTTCTCGAAGCCCATGGGCCCGGCGCGCACGCCGCGGTACACGGTGGCCATGCCGCCCTGACCCAAGAGACTGGTGAGGCGGTAGCGCCCGAAGGTGATGGCTTCGCTCATGGGTGGCCGGTGGGCCGACTCCTCAGAAGGGCGTCCTGCGCGGGCATCTTAGGCGGCGCCGCGCCCATAGGCCACCCGGGCGCGCAGCGCGGGGACACGACGGGGCCACGGCCCGGGCCTGCGCCCCTTGAAACGCGGGCGGGCAGCGCCCATCCTGGGCCATGGCCCCGCGCCCCGATCGTGGCTCCCTCCTCGAAGCCGCCGTCGTGGTGGCCGCCCTCTGCCTGTTCGCCCTGCTGTTCACCCGCACCTACCGCGAGCCGGCCCCCCCCATGGTGCTCAGCCTGGACTCCAACGCCGTGGGCGTGACCGAGCGCTGGTCGGGCATCTACGTGCAGGGGCAGAAGATCGGCACCAGCATCAGCCGCTCGGCCCTGGGGCCCCAGGGCGGTCGCCTGCTGCAGGAGCGCACGCAGATGAAGCTGAAGCTGCTGGGCCAGACCAACGATCTGACCCTGGCTTCGGACGTGAGGCTGTCGGCCGACGGCGCGGTGCAGAGCCTGCTCGCCCAGGTCCGCACGGAGGTGAAGGGGCTCCCTGTCACCCTGCGCGTGGAGGGCACCGCCCGGGGCGAGGGCATGAGCCTGGACCTGTACCAGGCGGGCATGAAGATCACGACGCTGGAGCTGGACGAGGTCCCGGCGACGCCCAGCACCATCTACCGCTCGCTGGTGGAGCAGGACCCGCAGGTGGGCAAGCGGGTCGCGGTGCCCTGGTTCAGCCCGCTGTCCCTGGGGCGCGCGGAGGCGGCGATCACCGTGCTCGAGCGCACCCAGGCCACCCTGCCCGAGGGCGGCACCGTGCCGGCGTGGAAGCTGCGGGTGGAGCACAGCGGCCAGGTGATCGAGGCCCTGATCGACGACACCGGCGAGCGGCTGGAGGAGCACGAGATCGAGGGCGGCCTGGGCATGCGGGTGGTGGCCGAGACGGAGCAGCAGGCGCTGCACGGCGGCTGGCCGGAGGACGGCGAAGCGGCGGTGGACCTCATCGCGCTGTCGTCGGTGCCCGTCGATCAGACCCTGCCCGGCGGCGGGCGCGACCTGACCCACCTGGTGCTGCGGGTGCATGGCCCGGCGGCGGTGGACGATCTGCTGGCCCGGTACCACGGCGACCGCTGGGACCTGGCGTCTCGGCAGCTGACCCTGGACGTGCCCCAACCCACCGACGCGGGCCTGGTCCCCCTCCCCTCCACCGATCGCGCCCTGCAGGCCTGGACGCGCAGCACCACGTTCGCGCCCAGCGACGACAAGGCGATCATCCGCGCCGCCGGCAAGGTGGTGGGCGACGAGCTCCTGGCCAACCACGCGGCGCGCAAGCTCAACCACTGGGTGTACAGCAACCTGGAGAAGGTGCCCGTGGCCGGCGTGCCCCAGGCGCGGGAGGTCCTGTCCAGCCGCCGCGGCGACTGCAACGAGCACACCACCCTGTTCACGGCGATGGCGCGGTCGCTGGGCCTGCCCACCAAGATGGCGGCGGGCATCGTCTACAGCGAGTCGATCTTCGAGGACGGCGCCTTCTACTACCACGCGTGGCCGGAGGTCTGGCTGGGCGACCGCTGGGTGCCCCTGGACCCCACCTTCGGCCAGTTCCCCGCCGACGCAACCCACCTCAAGCTGGTGGAGGGTGAGCTGGACAAGCAGATGGAGCTGATGGGCGTGATCGGCCGCCTGCGGCTGGAGGTCGTGGAGGCGAGCTGATCGCGCCGGGGCCACCCCGCGAGGCCCGCACCGTCGGCACGCAGCCTGCATCCCTCCGTCACGAACCGCCTTCCCGGGACCGCCATGAAGCCCTTGTTCGCCCTGCTCGCCCTCATGACCCTGCTCTCCGCCTGCGGGAACGCCGAGTACCCCCCGCCCGACGTCCTGCCCGGGGAGTACACCGCCTGCGACGTGCCGGAGGACTGCGCGGTGGTCGAGCTGGGCTGCTGCGACGCCTGCAACGGCGGGGAGGCCCGCTCCGTGGCCGCCGATCAGGTCGACGACGTGCGCACCCGCTACACCGAGCCCTGCGGGATGAACCAGGCCTGCACCGAGATCGGCTGCCCCGCCTGGATCACGACCTGCGAAGAGAGCGTCTGCGGCCTGGAGCGCGATACGTTCTGAGGGCGCGCAGACCGGCCTTCAGAGGGTCAGCAGGGCGTCCACCGGCCGGCCGACGACGGCACGATCCCCCTTGATCCCGATGGGGCGCTGCAGCAGCGTGGGGTGCTGGGCCATGTGGCCGATGAGCACGTCGTCGGGCTCCTGCCCGGTGAGCCCCAGGGACTTGTAGGCCGCGTCCCGCGTGCGCAGCAGCTCCCGCGGGGCCATGCCCAGCTTGCCGAACACCTCGCGGAGCTCCGCTTCGTTGAGGGGATCCTTCCGGTACTCGCGGTACCGGTAGTCGATGCCTTCGGCCTTGAGCAGGGCGACCGCCTTGCTGCAGGTGCTTCAGGTGCGGGTGCAGATGAGCTCGATCACGGGCGCCTCCGGGTGGGGCGGGCAGCATGCGACGCGCAGGGTCCCGCCGTCCAGCGCGACTCAGGGCGCGGCGGTCAGTCGATCGGCCAGACGCCGGGCGTATTCGGCGTACACCGGCCCGGGTGGGTGGATCTCGAGCATGCCGGGCAGGTCAGGAAGGGGCGCGGCCGGGGGGTCGTCCAGTGCGACGATCTCCAACCCCATCGCCCGGTGGCGGGCCGCAGCGCCGGGCGGCGCGAAGGGCGAGTAGCCCGCCGGCGGGAGGAAGCCCAACAGCGCCACGTCGGCGGGCAGGTCCCGCAGC
>CALCXL010000814.1 GCA_937907595.1 uncultured Pseudomonadota bacterium | reverse complement strand
CCCGAGGAGGCCTGGCGGCGCGTGCCCCGGGGGGAGTCCGGCTTCAAGGAGGCGGGCGGGCAGTACTGGCGACGTCCGGCCCCCGGCACCCCCTACCGCGCCCCGGTGGAGGACCGCGACGGCGACGCCTGGCACCCGCGGTGGCCGGCGGTGGCGATCTCCTGGCACGACGCCCGCGCCTACGCCCGGTGGGCGGCGATGCGCAGCGGCCTGCCCCTGCGGTTGGTGCGGGAGTTCGAGTGGGAGAAGGCCGCGCGGGGGGTCGACGGGCGGCTCTACCCCTGGGGCAACACCTTCGACGCCTCCCTCTGCGCGTGCGCCGACAGCCGGGAGGGCCGCGCGGTGCCGGCCCCGGTGGGCGCCTTCGAGCACGACGTCTCCGTGTACGGCGTGCGCGATCTGGCCGGGGGGGTCAAGGACTGGTGCGACGACGAGGCATTCGACGGGGACCCCGCGCAGCGGCCGTCGCGGGGCGGCTTCTGGCACGGCGGCTGGTCCGGGGCGCGGGCCTTCAAGCGCGCGGGCAACCTGCCCAACGAGGTCTACACGATCTTCGGCTTCCGCCTGGCCATGGACCTGCCGCCCGGTCGCTGACCCCTCCGCTGCGCCTGCGGTGGCCGGTCCGGCAGACCTGAACTACCCTCGCGTTCCGCCCGGGAGTGCCCATGTTCGCCGTCGTCAGCCCCGCCAAGAGCCTCAACCTGGAGCCCGCCTCGCCCAGCCTGCCCAGCACCACGCCCGCGCTGTTGGAGGAGGCCGAGCGACTGGCCCGCACCTGCCGCAACCTGCCCCAGAAGGCGCTGCGGGACATGATGGACATCAGCAAGGACCTGGCGAAGCTCAACGCCGAGCGCTTCTCCGCCTTCGAGATCCCCTTCGCCGGCGGCAACCACGCCAAGCAGGCCGCGCTGATGTTCAACGGCGACGTCTACCGCGGCCTCGGGGCCTCCAGCCTCGCCGTCGACGACCTGGAGTGGGCGCAGGGCCACTTCGGCATCCTGTCGGGCCTCTACGGCCTGCTCCGCCCCCTCGACCTCATCCAGCCTTACCGCCTGGAGATGGGCACGTCCCTCAAGACCCGGCGCGGCGCCACGCTCTACCGCTGGTGGGGCGATCGCGTCACCAAGGCGATCAACGACGTCACAGACGGCCACGCCGACCGCACGGTCGTCAACCTGGCCAGCAACGAGTACTGGAGCGTCGTGCTCCCCCGAGAGCTTCACGGCCCCGTGGTGACCTGCCACTTCAAGGAGGTGCGCGACGGCCAGGCGAAGATCATCAGCTTCTTCGCCAAGCAGGCCCGGGGCGCCATGGCCCGGTACATCATCGAGCAGCGGATCGAGTCTCCGGATGGGCTGCGCGGCTTCGATCGGGACGGCTACGCCTTCTCCCCCGAGCACTCCACGGAGCGCGATCTGGAGTTCCGACGGGTCAGCCGCGTCGCCTCCTGACTCCGCTTCCGCCCGCGCTGTCGCCCTCGATGAGGCCCCGGCGTCGCCCCGGTCCCCCCTCGCCGTTCGCCCCCGGTCCTGGCGCGCCCTGAAGGCTCCAACGCGGCCCGCCCGCCGGGTTATGCTGCGGTCGTGAGCTCCCTCGCTGCCTTCCTGCTGCTGCTCTCGGCTTGCGTCAGCGGGTTCCCGACCGAACCCGTCGACGACGACGACGCCACCGATCCGCAGATCGTCTTCGACGACGACGACGACGACTCCAGCGACGACGACGACGCGGCCCCGGACGACGACGACGCGGCCCCCGACGACGACGACGCGGCCCCCGACGACGACGACGCGGCCCCCGACGACGACGACACCGGGGAGTTCGAGGGCGACCAGCCCGGCGAGTGCAGTGACGGCGCGGACAACGACCAGGACGGGCTCTTCGACTGCGACGACCCCAACTGCTTCGGCGCGCCCAACTGCCAGGGCGACGACGACGACGCGGCCCCGGACGACGACGACACCGCCCCCGACGACGACGACACCGCCCCCGACGACGACGACGCCGTCGACACCTTCGAGGGCGACGAGCCCGGCGAGTGCGAAGACGGGATCGACAACGACGGCGACTTCCTGACGGACTGCGCGGACCCCACCTGCAACCTGGATCCCGCCTGCGGGGGAGGGGACGACGACGACGCCACGGCCCCGCCCGACGGCAGCCCCCTGATCACCAGCGTCTCGGGCACCTGGAACGCCTCCTCGGCGGAGTTCGAGTTCGACATCGTCGCCGTCGACGCCGACTGCGACGTGGGCCAGCCCATCCTCGGCTGGACCTTCAACAGCTCCCCGCAGTCCCCTGTCCCTCTCGGCACCGACCCCATGGCCTGCACCACCAACATCACCTTCTGGGTGCAGGTGAGCCCGGGCCCCACCTACCAGTTCACCTTCACGGTCACCGACGCCGCCGGCCACACGTCGGCCGCCTGGCCCATCACCGTCACCGCCAGTTGAGCCCCCGCCTCAGCCGCGCCCTGGGCCTGCTCGTGGCCCTGCAGGCCCTGGGTCTGCTGGTCCTCCTGGCTGTGCTCGTGCGCAAGCCGGCGCCCACGTCCGCGGTGCTGGCCCCGGCCTCGGGTGACGCGGCGGTGGCCCGTCGCCTGGTGCGCGGCTCCCTGGGGGCGGCCGAGCACGATCCCGTGATGTCGGTGGTCCTGGCCCGGGAGGCGTTCCGGGTGCGCCAGGACGACACCACCCGCTCGCGGCTCTACGCCGCCCTGGGCACGGCGCGGGAGGTGGCGCGGCTGCGCGGGCACCGAGGCGCGGCGCAGGCGGTGGCCTGGTCGCCGGATGGGACGAGGCTGGCGACGGGGGGTGCGGACGGCGCCGTGGGGCTCTGGCAGGGGGACGGCGCGCTGGTGGCGGTGATGGCCGGGCCCGGCGGGGCGGTGGACTCGCTGTGCTGGGGCGCGGATCTGCTGGCCGCGGGCTCCGACGAGGGCCGGCTGCGGCTCTGGTCGGGGGACGAGGAGGTGGCCACCGCGGAGCTGGAGGGGGCGATCACGTCCTGCGTGTTCGTGGGCCGCTCGATCGTGGCGGCGGGCCCCGGGGGCGCGTGGCTGCTGGGCCGGGACGGGTTGGTGCAGAAGCGGCTGAGCGAGGACGCGATCAGCGCCGTGGCCTGGGGGGAGCGGCTGGCCCTGGGCGCGCAGCGCGGCGGCATCGCGCTGTTCGACGCAGGGGGCGAGGCGGTGGGGGCCCTGGAGGGGCACGGCGCGGGGGTGTCGGCCCTGGGCTGGTTCCCCGACGGCCGCCTGGCCTCCGCCTCCTGGTACGGCACCGCGGCGATCTGGTCCGTCGACGGCGAGCGCGTGGCGCAGCTGGAGGGGCA
>CALCXL010000813.1 GCA_937907595.1 uncultured Pseudomonadota bacterium | reverse complement strand
GGAGAGGTCCAGGGGCTCACCGTGGCTGATGAAGCTCCCCAGCCCGTCGTTCTCCAGCACCGTGGGGCCGTCGTCCATGCGCATGAAGAGCAGGTCGACGTCGCCGTCGCCGTCCAGGTCGTGGGCGACGACCTCCGAGCCGCCGTCGTCCTCGATGATGCCGAGGTCCTGCCGCGCGGAGAAGAGGGGCTCGGTCAGGCCGCGGTCGGCCGCCTCCTCCACCAGGCGCGAGCCGCTCTCCCAGGGGCTGGCGCAGACGTGGGGCTCCAGGGAGGGCCCCACGGGGGGCTCGATCCCCTCGTCGTCCGCGGGTTCGGGCTCGCTGCCCACGCCGAAGCCCGACCCCGTTGGGGGGGCGCAGCCGGCGAGGAGGAGGAGGGCGAGGCAGGGCACTGAACGTGGCTGCATGGGCTGTCACCGCGTCCGCAGGGGCCGAACGCAAGTCCCGGCGGGCAAGGCGCCCGGTGCCGGGGGGTGGAGACAAGGCCCGCTGGTCCTGACGACCTGACTCTGCGGGCTGTCCGCTCACATACCAACGCCGCAAGGAGGTGGACAGAAGAAAATCACCCCCACCGACTCTTTTGTTGCGCCCTCGGGCCCGTCCGCCCCCCGGCCGGGCCGCGGCGTCGGCGTCGGCTGCACTAGACTCCCCCCATGGCCGCCCCTGGACGCCGCAAAGAAGCCCCCGACGGACCGCCTCGACGCCGGGTGCTGCGGGCCGGGTTGGGGCTGGTGGGCGCGGCCCTGGTGGGGCTGGGGCTCTGGGGTGGGCGGCGCAGGGTCCAGACGCCGGGGGTGCCGGGCGCGCGCACGCGAGGGCCGAACGCGCTGCTGCCCTTCCTGACGCCGACCGAGTCCTTCTACCGCTACAGCAACGGGCCGCCGCCGGCCCCCCTGGACGCCGCGCAGGCCCGGGTGTTGCTGGGGGCGACCGACGCCCCGACAGCCTTCGGGTGGGCCGACCTCCTGCCTTTGGCCCGGCGGCTGGAGGCCCGCACCCTGCAGTGCGACGGCAACGGCTACGAGGCCCAGGGGCCGCCGCAGATCGGCTGCCAGGTCCTGCCCGACGAGGACCGCGAGCGCCCGGAGCCGGAGAACTGGCCGTGGCGCTTCGGCGGCATCGGCACCGCGGAGTGGAACGTGCTGTCGGTGGCGGAGCTGTTCGGGGAGTTGGGGCTGCCCACCGACGGGCCCTGGCTGCGCGTGGAGGGCCGCGACGGCTACCTGCGCTGGTTCCCGGCCGAGGCCGCGCGGGGGGCCGACTTCCTGATCGCGGTGGGCATGAACGGCGCGCCCCTCCCCCACGGCCACGGCGCCCCGGCCCGCCTGCTGGCCCCGGGGCAGTACGGCGCCATGCAGGTCAAGTGGCTGAAGTCGCTGACCTTCGGTGCCTTCGACGACGCGCGTCCCTTCGACGGCGGGCCCGACACCGCCTACCCGGTCAAGCCCCTGGCCTTCGCCACGATGCCGCTGGACGGGGCCACGATCGACGGGCTGGTGGAGCTGGCGGGCGGCGCGTTCGCGGGCGGGCGGGCGGTCAAGGAGGTGCTGCTCTGGGTCGATCCTGGCCAGGTCTGGCAGGCGGAGCTCATCGACCCGCCGCGCGCCAACCTCTGGTCCCGCTGGCGTTCGAGCGTGCAGCTCCCGAAGGGCCGACATCGCCTGCACGTCGCCTGCGTGGACGACCAGGGGCGGCACAGCAAGGAGCAGCGGGCCTGGGGCGACGCCGAGGGCTACGGCGGCTTCCACGTGCTGACGATCGACGTGGTGTGATCGCGGGGAGCCGTCGCCGGTCGCCTTCCCTGCCCCCGCCGCGCGGCTCCGCGATCAACTCCAGACGGGCCAGGTAGGCGCAGCTGCCCGTCGACGCGGCGAAGTCCGGTCAGCCCGGCTGGAAGCCCGGGCGGGTGAAGACAGGCTCGCCGGCCAGCACCGTCATCAGCACCTGCGTCTCCCCGATGCGATCGGGGGCCACGTTGAAGAGGTCCTGGTCCAGGACCACGAAGTCTCCGGCCTTGCCCGGCTCGAGGCTGCCCGTGAGCTCCTGGGAGCCCATGATCCGCGCCGCCGCCAGCGTGTAGGCCTGCAGGGCGGCCTCCAGATCGGGCAGCGACTGGTCCCCGCGGGTCAGGGCGCGCTCCATCCCGTCAAAGGGGCTGAGGGAGCCGACGTCGTAGTCCGAGGAGAGGGCGACCGTGGCGCCGCTGTCCCACAGATCGCGCAGCCGCCAGGCGCCGGTGTTCACGCGATCGGCCCCCAGGAACTCGTCCAGGTCGTGCAGACGCCCGGGCATGTTGTGCGGCCCCATCTGCAGGTCGGCGGCGACCCCCAGGGCGGCGAAGCGGGGCAGATCGACGGGGTCGATGATCTCGGTGTGCGTCAGCCGGGGCTGGGCGCCGCTCTGTGGGTTGGCCTCCACCGCGTCCAGGGCCTCCCGCACCGCCCGATCGCCGATGGCGTGGATGTGCACGTCGAATCCCAGGGGCTGGAGCTCGCGCAGGTAGCGATCCAGGCGCTCGGGGGGAAAGTAGTTGAGCCCACGAGGCGCGCCGAAGGTCTCCGGAGTCGTGTAGGGCGCCAGGAGGGCCGCCGTGGTGTTCTCCAGCAGGCCGTCGGAGTAGAGCTTGATCTGCCGCACCCGCAGGAAGCCCCCCTCGTCGTCGAACTGCGCCGCCAGCTGCTGGAGCTGCTCGTCGTCGTCCGCCGTGGGCGAGGCCCAGAGGGAGAGCACCATCCGCACGCTGAGGCCCTCGTCGGCTTCCACCCGCCGGTACGCGTCCACGTAGCCCCTTTGCCAGTACGCGCGAGCGTCGACGGCGGAGGTGATGCCGACGGCGTTGTTGGCGGCCAGGCCCTCGCGCAGGGCCTGCTCGTTGAGGGCGTCGAGTTGCGCGTTCGGCTGCAGGGCGGCGTCCCAGGGGTACTCGCCGGCCGAGTCGATGAGCAGGCCGTTCGGGGTGCCGTCCGCGCCGCGCAGGATCAGCCCGCCGGGCGGGTCAACGGAGTCGGCGTCGATGCCCAAACGCTCCAGGGCCAGGCTGTTGACCCAGGTGGAGTGCGACGTCTCCTCCATGATCGCCACGGGCACGTCGGGCAGGGCCTCGTCCAGGATGAGGCGGGGATCGCGCTCGGCCTCCAGCAGCGTGAGGATCGAGTGGCCCCAGCCCAAGACCCAGTCGGTGCCCGGGGCCACGTCGCAGCCGGCCACCACGTCGATGTAGGCCTCCGGGTCGTACTCCTCAGCGTCCAGGATGCAACGGATGATGGGCAGCCGGGCCTCCAGCGTGTGCTGGTGCACGTCGTGCAGCCCGGGCAGGACCAGCCGCCCCCCCAGGTCCATGCGCGCCACGCCTACCTCGGCAAAGTCCTCGACCCCGGCCGCGTCGCCGACGAAGGCGAGCACGCCGTTCTCCACGACCATCGCCTCCGCCCAGGGCTGCGCGGGATCGCCGGTCCAGATCGACGCGTTGGTGACGATCAGCGACGAGGGCACGCCCGGGCTGTCGCCGCCGGAGGAGGGTGGATTGCAGGCGATGGGTCCAGCGGCGCAGGCG
>CALCXL010000812.1 GCA_937907595.1 uncultured Pseudomonadota bacterium | reverse complement strand
GCTCTGGTCGATGCCCAACACCGAGAAGCCCAGGCTGGCGAAGTAGATGGAGTCCCGGCCGTTGCCGCTGCCGAACTCCACCAGGGTGCGGGAGGGCCCGGCGTCCACGGCGACGTGCACGCAAAACTGCGAGGGAATGGTGATGATCCCGCCCTGGTAGAAGCGGTTCCAGTAGTCCCGATTGCGCGCGTAGTTCTTCGACGACACTGGCTGCTCACTCCTGGCGTGGCCGGGCCGCTTCGTTGCGACGCCGTCGGTCCGCGGATAAGCTCCGCGCGGTCTGGGAAGGGTAGGTCTGAACGCCCACCCTGGCCGGCCGAAAGGCGCGGACATTATCACGCGGGCGCTCCAGCGGCGACGATGCCGGCCCGGAGGCGCCCGCCCCTCCCCTCCCGAGGCTGCCCATGCCGATGCCCTGGTCGACGTTCCACGCCGCGGCGTTTCCGGAGCGCATGAGAGCCGCAGAGGCGTCCCGCTCCTTCGTCTGGCGGGTGAACCGCTACGTCGGCATCCGCGTGGCCTACCTCTTCTTCCTGGCCGGCTTCAGCGCCAACCTGCTGTCGCTGTTCCGCGTGCCGGTGGCCATCGTGGGCTTCGCGCTCTTCGCCACGCTGCCCGACGCCGACTCGCCACTCCTGCCCGTGCTCGGCCTGCTCCTCTTCATGCTGCAGGTCCACCTGGACTTCGCCGACGGCGCCATTGCCCGCGCCCAGCAGAAGGCCAGCGAGTTCGGCACCGTCATCGACGGCCTGGGCAACAACGCGTCCCGTTTTGCGACGTTCCTGCTGCTGGGCCTCTTTGCCAACAACCCCTGGTTTCTGTGGGGTTCGGTGTTCGCCGGCTACATCCTGACGGGCTTCGAGACGGAGACGGGCAACCGCCTGACCCCGCCCGGGCCCCTGGGCCGCACCGTCTACCGGCTGGCGGTCAGCGTGATCATCGTGAACATCGCCCTGCCCTCCGCGCTGCTCGGCGCGGGGCTCCTGGGGGCGGACATGGAGCTTGTGGGCCGGCTCGGCACCCTCTTCTACGGAGCCGTGGCCATCGGCTGGCTGGTGCGCTGCCTGCGGGAGCCCCCGCACACGGACTGATCGAGCCGAGCCGTTCAGCGCGCGTCCAGGACCTCCTGGCGGTGCGCCAGCAGCAGGTCCGTGACGGCGTCGGGGCGGTGGTGTCCCTCGAACCGAGCGCGCGCGTTGGCGGACAGCTCCCCCAAGCGGGGCGCGTCATCGGCCAGCGCCGCCAGGTGGGCCGCCAGCTCCTGCGCCGAGCGGTAGCGCAGGCCGCAGCCCCCCTCGGTGCAGACCCGGTCCAGGACGCCGTCGATGGGGTACAGCACCGGCAGCTCGTGGGCGAAGTACTCCACCGGCTTGTTGGCCAGGTTGCGCCGGAAGTTCTCCGACGGCTCGTAGGGCGCCAGCCCCACCCGCGCCCGCTCCAACAGGAGCTTGCGGTTCGGGCCATCGACCCATCCTGGAAGGCAGAGGTTCGGGGTGTTCGCCGACTCCGTCTTCAGGGCCTCGAAGCCATCACCCTCCCCGCAGAGCACCACGCGCAGGTGCGGGTGCGAGGCGGCCAGGGAGCGCGCGGCCTGCACCACGGGGCCGAAGTCGAACTGCCGGCCCATGGTGCCCAGGAAGCAGGCGATCCAGTCCGCCTGCAGGTCCACGCCCAGGCCCTTCCAGAACGCCAGGGCCGCCGGGCGATCCGCTTCGGCGACAGGCTCGTGCGAGGGGTAGGTCACCGGGATGGCGCGGTCGAGGGGCCCCCGGCGACGGCCGGCCAGATCCAAGGCCCAGTCCACGTACTCCTCGGTCAGGCCGATGATCGCGGTGGCGTTGCGGATCGCCCAGGACGCCGATCGCCGCATGGGCAGCAGGGCCGGCGAGCGGAGCCGCCGCAGGCGTTCGCCCACCACGCTGTCCCAGATCACGTCGGGCCACAGGTCCCGCATGTCCAGCATGACCGGCGTGTCCGTCTTGAGGCCGTAGGCGACCACGGCGCGGGACAGGGCGATGGTGGGGTACGAGCAGTAGATGACGTCCGGGGGCTCCACCTTGTTGGCCGCGGCGGTGAAGTTGCGGGCGATGACGCGGTGGTCCAGCAGCCGACGGGGCGACACGCTGCGGCCGTAGCCCGACGACGGGACCATGATGATCCGGCCCGTGGGCGCCCGCTGCACGCTCTTGAGCGTTCGGGTGCGGTGGGTGCGGTTGGCGTGGTCGAAGCCAGCCGTCCACCAGTCCACAGCGACGCCGCGCTGGGCCAGGTCCTCGAAGAAGATCCCGGTGCGCAGCAGGCGGACGTCGTCGCCGTCGAAGGGGAGCGGCTCCCCGGGGGTGATCAGCCAGAGCGCGGTGGTTCGGGCAGCCATGCTCAGGCGCCCGCCGGCTCCTCACCCACGATGTGGTCGCTGCCGGGCGGGGCGTGCGGCACCAGGGGCTCGTTGCGGCCGGCCACGCGGACCAGGTCCGGGTCGGCGCCCAGGTCCCGCAGCAGGGCCTGAACGCCGTCCAGCGCCTTGCGGCGGTCGATGCCGCTGAGCACCGTCAGCTGGATCAGCTTGAGGTCCGTGCGCACCGAGCGGTTGGCGGCGTAGAAGAGGCCCAGGCGGGACTTCCAGGGGCGGATCAGGCGGTCGTAGTCCAGGTCCGGGTCGACGCTGTCCCGCAGGATCTCGCCCTCGTCGGCGAAGACGATGGAGGCGAAGTCCGTGATGCCGGGGCGCACCTCCAGCAGGCCGCGCTCCACGTCGGTGTAGTCGGCGACGCCGCGCTCCACCTGCGGGCGGGGGCCCACCAGGCTCATCTCGCCCTTCAGCACGTTGTACAGCTGGGGGAGCTCGTCGATCTTGTACTTGCGCACGAAGTGGCCGACGGGGGTGATGCGGTCGTCGTTGGCCGACGTGCTGTCCACCCCCGACTTGTCGGCGTTGATCTTCATCGACCGCACCTTGACCATGCGGAAGGGCTTGCCGTCCCGGCCCACGCGGCTGGCGATGTAGAAGGGGGAGTGCTTGTCCTGGGAGTAGATCTTCACCAGGACGGGCACCAGCACGGGCGCCGTGGCGCTCAGGCCCACGGCGGCGGCACCCAGGTCAACCAGCCTCTTGCGGATCATCGGGAGTCCCTCTTCAGGAGCCGGTGCACGGCCGCGACGATCGCGGGCGCGTCCATGCCGTAGTGCGAGCGAAGGTACTTCTGGCTGCCCACGATCGTGGAGTACACGTCCTTGAGCCCCAGCCGGGTGAAGGCCCGGGGCGGCACGCCGCCCTCCAGGCAGGTCTCCGCCACCGCGCCGCCGAGGCCGCCGATGACGTTGTGCTCTTCGATGGTGACGATGCCGCCGGTGCTCCGCGCCGCGTCCAGCACCGCCTCCTCGTCCAGGGGCTTGATGGTGTGCATGGACAGTACGCGGCAAGGGAGGCCCTGCGCCGCCAGCTGATCCGCCGCGGCGAGCACGTCGTCCAGCACGCCGCCGGTGGAGATCAGCGTCATGGCGTCGCCCTCGCGGAGCACGCGCGCCTTGCCCAGCACGAACTGCTCGCCGGGCCGGTTGGTGTTCTCCTTGGGGCCGCCCTTGTCCAGGCGCAGGTACGCGGGGCCGGGGCGGTTCACCAGCGCTTCGGTGGCCTCCGACGCCTCCCAGCGGCAGCCGGGCGAGACGACCGTCATCTTCGGCAGCGCACGGGTGATGGCCAGGTCCTCCGTGGCGTGGTGGCTGAAGCCCAGCTGGCCGTAGGAGAAGCCGCCGCCCACGGCGACGACCTTGAGGTTGGCGTCGTGGTAGCAGACGTCGTTGCGCAGGTGCTCGAAGCAGCGCATCACCGGGAAGTTGGCGATGGAGTAGGTGAAGACGATGCGCCCCTCCAGGGCCAGGCCCGCCCCCACCGCGGTCATGTTCTGCTCCGCCACCCCGGCGTTGAGGAACTGCTGGGGGTAGTCGGCGATGAAGCCGTCCAGCACGCTGAAGCCCAGGTCCCCGGTGATGAGGTACAGGCGGGGGTCGTCGGCGCACAGGCCGTACAGCCGGGCGATGAAGGCGTCGCGCATGGGCTCAGGCTTCGTAGAAGGCGCGGATGCTGGCCACCACCCAGGCGACGTCCTGATCGCTCAGGAAGGGGTGCAGCGGCAGCAGCAGGCACCGGGTGAAGATGCGCTCGGTGGCCGGCAGGCGCTGGGAGAAGCCCAGCCCCGGGAACGCGTGCACCGGGCTGCCCGCCCACTGGATGGCCGTGCCCACGCCGCGCTCGCCCAGGAAGGCCTTGAGGTCGTCGCGGTTGTCGCCCTCGATCTCGTAGTTCTGGAAGATGTCGTGGTGGTCGGGGTCGCTGCCCGGCGGCGGAGGCAGGAGCACCTGCTGCAGGTCGCCCAGCCCCTCGGTGTACATCGCCGCGATCTCGCGGCGGCGGGCCATGGTCTCGTCGTAGAAGCTGAACTGGAAGTCCAGGACCGCGGCGTGCATGTTGTCCAGCCGGGAGTTCTGGCCCCAGTACTCCACCGTGCCGTCGGGACCGCGCCCGTGGTCGGACAGCTGGCGCACCTTCTGGGCGATGTCGGCGTCGTTGGTCACCACCATGCCCGCGTCGCCGAAGGCGCCCAGCACCTTGGCCGGGTAGAAGCTGAAGGCTGCGGCGCGGCCGAACGAGCCCGCCTTGCGGCCCTTGTACGACGAGCCCAGGGACTGCGCGGCGTCCTCCACGATGAAGAGGCCGTGCTTGTCTGCGATGGCGCAGATGCGGTCCATGTCCGCGGTCCGGCCGTTGAGCTGCACCGGCATGATGCAGGTGGTCTTGTCCGTGATCGCCGCCTCGATGGAGTCGGGGTCGATCAGGTGGTCCGTCCCGCACTCCACCGGCACCGGCGTGGCGCCCACCCAGTGGATGGACGCGGCGGTGGCCACGAAGGTGTGCGAGGGGAAGATGACTTCGTCGCCCGGCTTCACGCCCGAGGCGAGCAGGGCCAGGATCAGGCCGTCGGTGCAGTTGCCGACGCCCACGGCGTATTTGACGCCCAGGTACGCGGCGACGTTCTCCTCCAGGCGGGTGCAGTCGGACTGACGGATGAAAGCGCCGCGCTTCAGCACGCCCCGCATGATTTCCATGTACTCGGCCTCGTGGGCTTCGAACAGGGCGGGATAGTTGAAGAAGGGGACGCGCCGGGGCTCAATGGACATGCAATCTCCGGGGGCGAGGCGGTGCGGTTTCTAGCCGCTTTGAGGTTGCGAGGCAAGGTAGGTCCGTCGGCTGAGGTTGGCCACGACCGCGCGGTGTGCTTACACTCCGCTCCATGACGCTCTGCGAAGACACCCGTGACCTTGCCCTGCGCGTTCGGCGCGACGTCGTGCGCATGACCCACCTGGGGAAGAGCTCCCACGTGGGCTCCATGCTGTCGATGGCCGACCTCATCTCCGTGCTGTACGGCCGGATCCTCAACGTGGATCCCGAGCGGCCGAAGTGGTCCGAGCGGGACCGCTTCTTCCTGAGCAAGGGCCACGCCGGGGGCGCCATCTACGCCACGCTGGCCGAGTGCGGCTTCTTCGACAAGGCCGTCCTGGACACCCACTACGGCGAGGGCTCGATCCTCTCGGGCCACGTCTCCCACAAGGGGGTGCCGGGGGTGGAGCTGAGCACGGGCTCCCTGGGCCACGCGCTGGGCGTCGCCGCGGGGGTCGCCCTGTCGGGCAAGCTCGACGGCAAGCCCTGGCGCGTATTCACGCTGCTCTCCGACGGCGAGTGCGACGAGGGCTCCGTCTGGGAGGCGATCCACTTCGCCGGCCACCACAAGCTGAGCAACCTGGTCGCCGTCATCGATTACAACAAGATCCAGAGCCTGGCGCCCGTGTCCGAGACGCTGGCCCTGGAGCCCTTCGCCGACAAGTGGCGGGCCTTCGGCTGGTCGGTGCGGGAGGTCGACGGCCACGACCACGACGACATCTACAGCGCGCTGTCCGCCGTGCCCTTCGCGGCCGACAAGCCGAGCGTCGTCCTGGCCCACACGACCAAGGGCAAGGGCGTCTCCTTCATGGAGAACAGCGTGCTCTGGCACTACCGCACGCCGCAGGGCGAGGAGTACGAAGCGGCGCTGGCCGAGCTGGCCTGAACGCTCGACACGGCCCCTCCGCGGGACCGACCGGCGGCATCGAGGCCGCGGCCCGCTCCCTCCGTCAGCGACCGTCCTGCAGGCGTTGCACCGCCCGGCTGTAGGCCTCCACCGTGCCGTCGAGGACCTGCGCGCGCCGGGCCAGCTGCAGGGCTGCGACAAGGTCTCCGTCCAGCTCCGCCGCCCGCGATTCCAGGTGCAGGCAACGGCCGAGCATTGCCTTGCTCAGGCCACCGCGCCCACGCTCGAAGGACGCCAGCTCCCGCAGGCCGACGGCGTCGCCCTCGTCCGCGCGCAAACGCCCCAACTCGCTCAGCGGCCGGAGGCGGCCATCGCCGTTGGCGGTGTCCAGGGCGGCCTGCCACTGCTCCCCCTCCTCGTCCAGCCGACCGCGACGCCGGGCCAGCCCGGCCAGGACGGTATGCCCGGCGGTGGCCTGGTCCGTGGCGAGCAGACCTCGGGCGGCCTCCTCGGCGGCCTGGTCCTCCCCGGCCTGGAACAGCAGCCCCGCGCGCAGGCGGGCGACGTCGGAGTCGTCAGTGAGATCGGCGTGCAGGCCCTCCAGCAGCTCCAGCGCGCAGACGTGGGCGCCTGCGGCCTCCAGGGCCAGCGCGTAGCGACGGCGGGGGCCAGGGACCCGGGGGGCGGCGGCGCAGCGGTCCGCGGGCTCAGGGTAGATCCGCAGCACCTCAGCCACGATCCGGTCGAACTCCCTCAAGGAGCGCTCCAGGGCCAGGCGGTACTCGATGATCGCCTGGGCGTCGGCGCCGAGGATGCGCAGGGCCTCCGCCGTCGACCAGTGGGGGGCGGGGCCGTTGGGGTCCAGGCGCATGGACGTGTTCAGGATGGGCAGGGCGTCGAGGGGGCGCGCGGGCAGCAGCGCCACCCCCACGGCCTGCCAACCCCAGGGATCGGCGGGGGACCTGGCCGCCAGGCGCAGGGCCTGGGCCAGGCGCTCGTCGTCCACGGGTCGCTCGACCAGGACCTCCGTCAGCGCGCGGTCGGTGGCTTGACGGCCCTCGCGGTGCTGCCAGTACGCTCCGCCCAGGACGAGCGGCAAGGCGACCGCCGCCCCGAGCGCTAGCGCCCAGGGTGGGAGCCGCAGACGCGGGGGCCGCGCGTGCCGGGCATCCACGGCGGCCGCCACCGCCGCCGCCGGCACTGCGACCCCGGGCACCAGGAGGCTGAAGCCCACGGCGTTCTGCGCCAGGAGCGCGACGAGGCCGGACAGGACCCCACGCTCCGCGCTGGTGTAGCGGCCGTGCTCCAGGCCCCTCCAGAAGACGCGCACCGCCCTCCAGGCCAGGGCCAGAAGGACCGCAGATCCCACCACGACGCCGAAGTCGAGCAGCATCTGCAGGTAGGTGGAGTGCACGCTGTGCAGGCTGAAGCGCTGCGGCGCGCTGGCGTACTGGAAGTGCAGGTCGACGAAGCTCCCCGGGCCGATGCCCACCAGGAGGTGGTCCCGCAGCATTTGGAGCGCGTCGGGGTACGGGGCCAGGCGGTCGTCGAGGTCGAGGAGGAGGTCCGGCTGAAGCAGCCGCCAGAGGGTGCCCCGGGAGCCGGCGTTGACCAGGATGGTGATCGCGACGAAGAGGGCCGCCAGGGCCAGGACGCCCACCACCACCCGACGCGGGCCGGCCGCCTTGATGCGTCGCCGCTCCGCCAGGGCCAGGGCGGTGGCCGCGAGGGGCAAGCCCAGGAGCACCCCTCGGGACAGCGTGCTCACCGCGACCAGAACGCAGACCCCCGTGAGGACCAGCCAGGCGGGCCGGGTGCCGTCGGGCTCCGACTCCAGGGCCCTTCCCAGCACGATCGGCGTCAGCAGCAACAGCAACGCGCCCAGGTGGCTGGAGTTGACGAAGGGGCCCTGCACCACGCTCAGGCCGCGTCCGGGGGCGGGCACCAGCCCGTAGATGAGCGCGGAGCCGCTGATCGCCTGCGCACCGACCACGGCCAG
>CALCXL010000811.1 GCA_937907595.1 uncultured Pseudomonadota bacterium | reverse complement strand
GATGGCGGACTGAGTTCTCGCGCGAGCGGGGTTCGAGTCCGCTCCGGGGAGCCATATTGGGCCGCATGGTGAAAGAAACCCCCATGCGGCCCTCTCCTCTTGGGTCGTCGAGACCGACCTGCCCCCCCACCCTGGCTTCGGCCTTCGGCGCCCGCTGCCGTCCGAGGACGCCCTCCGACGGCGCTGTCCCGTTTCCGATGGCGATGCGTCCAGCGATTCCGAGAAACGCGCCACGCCGGGCGGAAACGCGCCACGGGAAACGGGACACGCTCCGGAGGACCCCTGGGCCGGTCGCCGAGCGGCCCTCCGAGGGCACCTGGCGCGGGCGCGGTCTTTCCGCTCGAT
The DNA here is from genome assembly GCA_937907595.1 of uncultured Pseudomonadota bacterium. GTDB lineage: Bacteria > Myxococcota_A > UBA796 > UBA9615 > UBA9615 > CALCXL01. Next base: position 3,157 of record CALCXL010000811.1, on the reverse strand, counting down.
GATCGACGGGGCGGTGGTCAGGAGCGCGGCCGAGATCGCGCACTAGCTTCGCGGCCTCGGCCTTGAACTCTCGCGTCTACTGCTTCCTCGTCTTCTTCGTCGACATCGGCTCTCCCGGACTTGCCTATCACGTGGTCCGGCAAACCAGGGGAGGGTCACGGGTCGGGCTGGCGGGGCGGGCGGGCCAGCGTGGCGAGCTTGGGAGGCTCAACCCTCGCCCTTCCAGGGCTCCCCCGGCAGGCGGGCGACGAGCCGCTCGCGCACGACCTCCAGCGTGGCGTCCACGTCCCAGACCTCCCCCGGCCGGAGCAGCGCGGACATGTCGGCCCGGAACAGCGCGTCCTTCTGCTTGGCGGCGAGGTTCTGCTCGAGGAGCGCGCGCGTCACGCGATGCCCGCCCTCGCTCATGTAGCGGTCGAAGCAGGCCAGCACCCGGTCCGGATCCGCTCCGCGGTCGAGCGCGAGCCCAAGGTCGTACAGGTCCCGCCCCTTCTTGCGCTGGTAGAGCGCCCGCAGCTTCGTGCCGATCAGCTCGTCCAGCTCGTAGGTGGTGATCGCGGCCTCTCCGCTGAACCAGCGCGACCGAACCGCCAGCGGCATCGAGGCCAGGCCCAGCTCCGTGAAGTGCTCGCGGGAGTTGATCTCGACCTTGAGGCGCAGGGGCACCGGCGGCGGGCCCTCGCTGTCGAAGCGGTACACCAGGTTGACCCGGCCGTCCTTGAACTTGCGGCGGGGCTCTCCCAGCCACGGGTCGAGGGCGCCCCGGAGCCCGTCGAGCACATCGCCGATGGGTCCCGGCTCGACCTGGACCAGGTCGATGTCCTCGGAGTAGCGGCTCGCCGGGCTGAGGTGCAGCTTGTGCAGGGCCGTGCCGCCTCGGAACGCGAGCCGCCGGGCCAGCTCCGGCGAGCCGTAGATCGCCACCAGCGCCCGGCTGATCACGAGGTCCTGCTCGACCATCGCGTCGTCTGGCCAGGGCGCGACCGCCCGCCAGGCCGTGATGAAGTCGAGGGGGATCACAGATCGTCCGGCTGCACGTCGGCGTTCAGGACGAGCCGCCAACGGGGGTCGCGGACCGCGCCGCGAACCGCCTCCGAACGGACCAGGGGCGCGGGGCTGTTCGCCCGCCTCGCCACATGCGGCAGGAGCGCAGACGCGAGCTCGCCGTGGCCTGCTTGTTCGAGCAGCCAACCCAGACGCTGCACCCACACGACCGGGCAGAGCGCGGCGGCGGCGACCAGCGCCTCGGCGTCCATGACCTCTCCGAGCTCGGAGAGCACGGTCGCGACGTGGTCCAGCCCGCCGCAACGGTCGGCGTAGCCCACCAACTCGAGCGCGGTCGCCTCGGCGGTGGAGAGACGCAGGGTCCCGGCAGCCGTGTTCCGGACCACGGTCGGGGTGGCCTCCATGTCCTTGCGGGCGACGAAGTCGACCTCCACCCGACCGCACACGACCGGCCGGCGCGAGGCTGCGACGACGACCTGGAGCCGCTGCGGACGCTGGTGGGCGGCGCCGTGGTAGGCCGCCGCGCTGAGCAGGCCGACGTAGTAGGGCACGTCCAACGAGGCCATGAGCTGGTCGATGAACAGCTCGGCGGGCAGGCAGCCGAGCGGCCGGTACTGCGGCGGGACGACAACGTAGAAGCCCCGGTACGGACTGGCGACACGGCCGGCCCGCTTGAGGCGGCTCAGCACGGCGTGGGCCGCGGGCAGCGAGGCGCCCAGGCCCCGGACCGCGTCGGCCGTGGTGAAGTGGGACCTGCCCTGGGCTGCCAGGTCGTCGAGCCAGGCGCGGGAGGATGCTGAAGTCATCACATGCAGAAACTAACGCTAGGCGTCAGCCTAAGCAACCGCTGGCATTTTGGATCGACCGCCGCCCGGATCGGTCCACGCCCCCCGCGCTTCGGGTCGGCACGGCGTGCTTCGGGTCGACCTCGCCGCGCTTCGGGTCACGCGGCGCCCCTTCGCGGGTCGCCCGCTCGCCACCGCCAGCCCTCGCGTGTGCGCGGCATGCAGACCTCCAAGACTGACCTTCCCCCGATTTCCCGGACCACATCCTTGGCTCGTTTCTTAGGATTTCGCGCTCCTTCCGCAGGACCTTGTTCTCGCGGCGGAGCCGCTTCAGCTCGTCCCGCTCCTCCGAGCTCAGCGCCCCCGGAGCGGCGGCCAACTCGGCGCCACGCACCCACCGCCCAAGAACGGTCGGGTGCACTCCGAGATCGCGGGCCGCCTCAGCCAGAGTCAGCCCCTGCTCCACCACCTCCTTCACCGCCTCGGATTTGAACTCGGGGTGTGAAGTCGGCGGGTTCTTGTCTTCGTTTTCGTCATCGGTCCTCCCGAACCTGCTTATCAGCTGGTCCGGGGAAACGGGGGAGGGCCAACCCCCTCCCCTTGCGCCAGCGCGGCCCGCGTCGGATGGACGCGCTCCTCCAGCATCCGAGCCCACCGCTGGGCCCTCTCGCCGGGCGTACGCTCGCGTCTCTTCGCCGAGGTCGCCCGTCTGCGTCCCACCGCGCAGGTCGTCTCCCAGGTTCTGTCCATGGTCAGCAATGGCGACCCGCCGCGCCTCCCCCGGCGGTCCTCCCTCCCGATGACACCTCCGCGCACGCGTGCAACCATCGCCGCCATGTCGATCCGCCCCCTGCTGCTCGCCCTGGTCCCCCTCCTCCTGCCCGCCGCGGCTCACGCCGAATCGGTGTGCATCGCCCGCGCGGACGCCGCCTTCGCGCCGAAGGCCGAGCGCCCCGCGCCCGTCGGCACCCTGCTCAAGCGGGCCTGCTACCCGGTGGTGGAGCGCTTCACCGACCGCACCCGGATCTGGGTCAGCAGCACCGACGGGTTCCAGGGCGAGGTGGAGGTCAAGAACGACGACCTGCTGCAGGTCCTTCTGGACGACGTCGACCTGCGCGACGAAGCAGACGGCGAGCCCTGGGGCAAGGTCCTGTCCGGCGCGGGCGTGGTGGTCGAAGGGCAGGCCGGCGGCGGCATGCTCCGGGTCAAGCCGGTCGAAGGACGCATCGACGTGGCGTTCCTGGTGGCGGCGGAGGACCTCTACTTCGGCGAGCGCTGGCCCGAGCCCGATCCCGACGACGTCGCCGACGGCGGCTGGCCCGAGGCGACCCTGCCCGTCCCGCCCACCGCCACCGAGCTCCGCAGCC
>CALCXL010000810.1 GCA_937907595.1 uncultured Pseudomonadota bacterium | reverse complement strand
GGCTCATGCTCCACCATCGTGGAATGACCTCCACGAGGTCTCAAACGGCCAATCCGGGCACTTCACGGCCCAGCAAGCCGCCGACGCGGGGTTCTCGCCCCAGCTTCTCCACAAGCATGTGCAGAGCGGAAACCTCGACCGTCCGATGCGTGGAATCTACCGCATCACGAGGTTCCCGCCCTCCGAGCACGAGGACCTCGTCGTGCTCTGGCTCTGGTCGGACCAAGAGGCCGTGTTCTCCCACGAGACCGCGCTGAACCTGCACGAGCTCTCCGATGCGCTCCCCGCACGGCTCCACCTCACCGTGCCAACGTGCACTTCGAGGCGGAAGCGAATCCCGGACGGGGTGGTCGCTCACTTCGCCGACATCGCCGCCCCCGATCGCCAGTGGTTCGGCCCGGTGCCAATCACCCGACCGGCCCGAACGGTCCTCGACGTAGCCGCCGCTCACGGCGACGCGGCCCTGGTCGCCCAGGCGATCGACCAGGGCATTCGCCGCGCCCTGTTCACCTTCGACCAGGTCGCGCCCGCTGGCGGCTACGTGGCCAACGCCCAGGGCTGGGGCACGCCCATCCGCCCGGACGGCCTTGCCGAGCTCGGCGATAGTTTCCACGTGCGCCACCTCAGCGGAGTGTGTAGCCGGCCCCCGCCCACGGACTGGCCGACGCTCGCAGCCGAGCTGGGGCGTGAACTGGGCGGGTACCTCCGAGTCGCGCAGTACTTCCCGTCGCGCACCATGCAGCTCGAGTACGCGTGGCGGACCGACCAGGCCCCGGATGCGCGCGACGTGACCAAGCTTCGCAAGCAGCTCACCCGGAGGTTCTCGTGGGGGTGATCAAGACACCGGCCGCTTTCCGGGCGTCGATAGAAATGCGCCTGAAGCAGTCCGTGGGCCCGAACCAGGAACGAGCCCTCCAGCGCCGACGCGTCCTGATGGTCATGGAGCGATTCATCGCACGGCTCAACCACGTCTTCCCCGAGACCGCCGTCCTCAAGGGCGGGCTGGCCCTGGAGCTGCGCATCGACGGAGCCCGCACCACCAAAGACGTCGACGTGCGCCTGCTCGGTGACCCCGCCGAGCTGGACGCCCACCTCCGAGCCATCGAGGCCCACCGCCCCGACCCGGAGGACCACCTCGAGTTCGCGATCAGCCCCGACCCCCACCATCCCACGGTCACTGGCGACGGCGTGAAGTACGACGGCTACCGGTTCAAGGTGAAGACGGCTATCGCGGGCAAGCCCTACGTGAACTTCGGGCTCGATGTCGCCTACGGAGACCCGATCCTCGGTGAGCCCGACCTGCTCGAAGGCTCCGACTTCTTCGAGAGGTACGGCATCCCGCGAGTCCAGGTGCGCACCTACCCGCCGACGACCCACCTCGCCGAGAAGCTCCACGCGTACACGCTCCCGCGCGACCGCGTGAATACCCGGATGAAGGACCTCGTCGACATGCCGCTCATCTCCGACGTCCTCGGCGGGCGCACAGCGGCCGAGCTGCGCGAAGCGATCGCGCAGACGTTCGCGTTCCGAGACAGCCACCCAGCTCCAGACTCGCTTCCATCAGCCCCGAGAGAGTGGCTGGCACCCTACGACCGGCTGCGCGCCGAGGAAGATTTGCCCTGGGCTGAGCTGGACGACCTCCACGCAGCGGCGGCCGGCTTCCTCGATCCCGTCCTCGCTGGCGACAACGGCATCTGGTCGACCACAGAACAGCGGTGGCTACCCGCGTAGCCGAACACGGCCAAGATTCGGGAGTCACCGACTCCCGAATGTCACCGACGCGCGCCGCACGCAATGACTGAATCCGGGAGACACCGTCTCCCAGATCCACTTTCGCACCTGCGGAACCCCAGAGGAAGTCCGCGGAACCCAGGTCGAAGTGCCAGGAAGCCCCTCATGGCCGCCTCCGCAGATCGTCGGGCCAGCACTCCTTCATCAGCGCCACCAGTGGCTTCCCCCGAGTGAACAACGCCTCGTCCTCGACCAGGTCCGGCCGCTGCCAGATCACGGCGTACCCCCGATCGCTCAGCTCGCCCGCGATCGCGTCCGCGATCCGGTGCAGCTCCCAGCCCTCCCAGGGCTCGGCCCGATCCCCGCGCAGCTCGCCGTCGATCACCGTGAACGCCCCCGCCAACGCGTCGAGGTGGTGCACTGCCATGCTCACGTTCCCGAGCTCCAGCTTGCTCACGGTCGAGGGCGGCAGGTTGATCTGATCCGCGACCTGCTGCTGCGACGCTCCCAGGCCGCGTCGAACGATCCACACCACGCGCCCGAGGACCTCCTGCATGAGGATCCGCTTGCCGGGCCCGCTGGGAAGCGGCGTTGCAGGCACCAGCTGGGGGCCGCGATGGAGGCTTCGTGGCACGGGGAGACGAAACTTTCTCTGAGAGATTGATACTGTCGGCTGACGTGAGTAGTGTACCAACATGGAATGGGAGAACCAGCCAGTACTGGACGAGCTGCTCACCGAGGCCGAGAACCTCGATGCCGGCTACCTCTCCGTCGCCCGGGTCAACCCCGATCGGCGGGAGGAGCAGGTGGGCTCGTGGCGCACCGGCCCAGCCGACGAGCTTCGGGGCTGGCTCAGCGATCTGGCCGCCGAACTCCCTCCCGGGACCCGCCTGCGGATCCGGCTCTACCGTCACGGCGGCAAACCCGTCCGTGGCGTCGTCTGCCGCACGCCGGTCCCCTGTCCGACCTGCGCCGAGCTGGCCACCGCCGTGCAGGACCAGAACCACCGCCTCGACGAAGCCTCCGACGAGCGCGACGACGCCCTCGCCCGGATCGACGAGCTGGAGTCCGCCCTCGACGCCGCCCGCGACTCGCGCGACGCCGCCTTCGACAACGTGAAGCGCCTGAAGCACAAGCTCCGCACCACCCTCCGCCAGGCCGCCGAGTGGAAGCGCCGCGCCGAGCACGGCGAGGCCCTGGCCGAGATGATCAACGCCCTGGAGCTGCCGTGACCTCCGCGGCTCGCAAGCTCCCGGCCCCCGAAGCCGCCAGGATTACGTCAACCTGGTGGCGGCACAAGCGAGTCCTCCTCCACCTGGACGTCGACCCGAAGACCCTGCGGGCCCGCATGAACGACAACCCCGACCACATCGACCAGCCCTGGGTGAACATCGGATCGGTCCGCCGACCCGAGTACCGCTGGCTGGCCGATGACGTCGACCAGTGGTGGATAGAGGTGAACCGATGGCGAGTATCGACCGAAGAAATGGAGGCTGGCGCGTGCGCTGGCGTGACCCGGATGGCAAGCCGCGCAGCCGGCAATGCCCGACGAAGGCCGCCGCCCGCCGGCTCCAGAACGAGGTCGACGACGCGCTCGCCATCGGCCGACGATGGGAGCCTCGTGACGCACGTTCGCAGGCGGATCTCCGGCTCCTCCTGAAGGACTACGCGGAAGAGTGCGCACGCGTGCTCAAGCCGAACACAGCGATCCGCTACGCCCGCGCCCTCGACCTGTTCCTCCGCTACCTGAACCAGGTCCACGGCACCGGACCGCTGCCCCCAACCGTACTCACCCGCAGGATGCTCGCCGACTGGCACGCCGCGCTCAAGCACAACGGCCTGCACGGCCGCGAACGCTCCGACGCCACCCGCCGCAAGATCGTCGAGGTGATCCAGCTCGCCTGGGCCTGGCTGTACGACAACGACGAGTCCGGCGCCGAGATCCCGCCCCCGCGCAAGCTCCGGATGAAGCGCGAGCCCGCGGCTCCGACCGTCGCCCCCACATGGGCCGAGATGGACGCCTGCATTTCCGCCCTCTCCGGCTGGCAACGCGAGCTGGCCACCGTCCTCCGGTTCACCGGGCTCCGGGTCCAGCAGGCGATGTCGCTCACCTGGGACGACGTCGATCTGGTGAACGCCAGCCTCCGAATCCGCGGCGAACTCGGCAAGAGCCGCCAGGAGCAGCGGGGCCGCGTCGTCCCCGTCTCCCGCCACCTGGTCGACCACCTCGGTGACAGGCCGCGCGGCGAGCACCTGGTCACCAGCAACCGCCACCGCGGCGGCGACCGCGAGCGCCTGGCACGTCCGCGCGACTTCACCCGTGGCTGGCAGCGCGCCGGCGTCCGCCCCGAGGTCTGGCAGCAGCGTCCTCACCACAGCTTCCGTAAGGGCTTCGTCTCCGAGCTCCGCCGAGCAGGAGCAGACGGCGACGCAGTGGAGTTCCTCGTCGGCCACTCCCTCGGCCTTCGCGGGATCTACACCGACCCGAGCGCGCTCCCGCTGCGCGCCGCGGTCGACCTGATCCCGCCGGTCGACCTCGACACCCAGCCGAGCTTCGACGGCCTGAGCGACAGCGCCGGCCCCGTCCGCGAGATCACCCTCACGGACAGCGACCGGCGCATGCTCGATTCGCTGTGTCCCACACGTGTCCCGCGTCGCAGGAGGCAACGCGAGAACGTCGTGTTCATCGACTTCTCAGCGAAAAGAAGTGGAGGCGGCGGGAGTGGGTCTGCCTCGCGGAATCGCCTGCCTAGATGCGTCAT
>CALCXL010000809.1 GCA_937907595.1 uncultured Pseudomonadota bacterium | reverse complement strand
CCCCGGCGACGCCGCGCATCGGGAGTTCGACTCCGCCAGCCACTACGAGCTGGATCGGGTCTCCGCCGCGCTGCGCAGCCCCGAGGGTGGGCCCCCCGCGCCCTCGCTGCTGGGCGTGCTGGAGCTGGACGTGGCAGAGCGCATCCTGGAGTTGGAGGGGCGACCGCGCCAGCCCACCTCCCGACCCGCCCGGGAGGTCGCGACCTTCGAGCCGTCGCCCCCGCCCCCGTCGCCGCCGGCACCACGCGACAGCGAGGCGTCGATGCCAGCCTTGCAGCGCGCCTGGTCCCAGCAGCCCGAGGCCCCCGGTCCCGCACCCGAGCGGCTGTCGGTCCCGCGCCCCGACTTCCACGTGCTCTTCCGGGACTACGTGACCTTCTGGGTGGGTGGCGAAGGGGAACCCGGCGCCTGGATCGCCATCGGTCGCCGGTACCGCGACGTGTTCTTCGATCTTCACCGCTTCGACCACCCGCCCGGGGAGCCCGCCTTCGACCTGGATCATGCGCTGCAGACGTTCCTGCGCGGCAAGGTCCGGGAGAACTTCGTGCCCCAGAGCCTGAGCTACGAGGAGCTGCCGGCCGACGCCGGCGAGCGCCGCCCCATCGACATCGCCCAACTGGAGCGGGCCTTCGCGGCCATCACTTGAGGGTCCCCATGCGCCTCCTCCCCTGCCTCTTCCTGCTGGCCGCCTGCCCCTCCACCGACGCGGTCGAGCCCGCGGCGGAGACCCCAGACCTGTCCGGCGACTACACCCTGGTCTTCGCCCAGGCGAACACCGAGTGCTTGCCGCCGGAGCACACCTTCGTCGACATCTTCGGGTTCCTGAAGGACGTGGACGACGGGACCCCGGTGACGACCGCCACCTTCGCCCAGGAGGGCAGCCAGCTGGCGATCACCCTGCACTCCAACGACTGCACCCTGGAGGGCGGGGTGGGCGAAGCCGGCGCCTTCAACGCGTCGGGGCCCTGCGACGACGCCGCCATGAACCGCCTGATCTCGGCGCAGGGCGACGCCTCACGCTCGGGACTGGCGGGCTGGGCCATCGACGCCACGGCCACCTTCGACGTGGACAGCGGCGACGGGTTGGGGGGCCCGCCCGACGGGATCGTGGACTGCGTGGTGACGGAGGTGGACATCACCGGCACCGGCGCCCGCTCCGACTGAGCCGCCCCCCGCGCGTTCGGCCGACCCCGACGGTGGACGCTGCCCGGCGCAGCATGGTAAACGCGACGCGCCCGCCACGGGCCTGCCCGGAGTCCCCATGCGTACCCTCCTGACCTCCCTCGCGGTGCTCCTCGCGGCGAGCGCGCTCGCTCCCGCGGCCTCGGCGGCTCCCAAGGCCGTGGACGTCGAGTGGCGGGGTCGCAACGCCTTCGATGTGTGGAAGGACGAGCACCGCTGGGTGCGGGTCGGCATGCGGTTCTCCGCGCTGTCGCCCCAGGAGCAGGAGCACGCGCGCCTGGCCACCGGGGCCGGCTTCGCGGTGCCGATCACCACCGACTTCTTCATGGGCATCGGCATGAAGATCGGCTTCCTGGGGGGCTGGAACGCCGGCTCCTGCGAGCACTGGGGCGTGGACCTGGCGGCGCCGGAGGATGACTCCAGCCTGGACTGCGGGGACCCCGCCCAGCAGGGCGTGGACTACACGTACCGCCAGCCGCTCAGCCAGCTGGACATCGCCAACCCCGGCGCGGACCCCAACGCGACCATCGGCAGCAGCATGCTGCCCTCGCAGCGGCGGGACAGCCACGTGGCCCACTTCGCCCTCAACCTGGGCGTGAACTACGAGCTGACCATCCCCAACGTACAGTTCTTCCGCATCTTCCAGCCCTTCGTGGGCGGCGGCGCGGTGATCAGCTGGGTGTTCACCTACTCGGACATGCGCGAGGGCGACTTCGTCCTGATCAACAACGCCGACAACGACACCACCGACTCCACGAATCTGGACCCCTACGCCTTGACGGAGGCGATCGTCGGCGGCGAGTTCTACGGTGGATTCCACCTGAACATGGACAAGGCGTTCCGCTTCACCTTCGAGTTCGGGTATTACCGCATCGACGTCCCGTCGCTGCCGCTCGTCGGCGCCACCGCCGGCTGGGACGCCGTGAACGAGGACTACACCATCGCCGAAGGCCGCTTCGGCGGCGGCTTCGAGTTCCGCTTCTGAGACTTCCGCGCCGGGTCCCCCGGCAGAGGCTTGACCATGCGCCTGTACCGCTCCCAGATCCCCCGCATCGCCGAAGACATCGTCGAGACGCTGCAGCTTGACGGCGACATCGTCGTGGACCCAGCCCACCGCAAGGAGGCGGAGGACGACCTGCGCGCGATCATGGAGGAGTACCTCAAGCAGGAGAGCCGCATCGTCCAGGAGACGCGTGAGCACATGGAGGCCCACAACATCACCTACGACAAGTTCGGCAAGGTGAAGTCGGAGTTCGCCGACGAGCGCGGGCACCCCACCGGCGACGACGGCATCCGCTGGATCTGCGGTCAGGTGCTCGAGGGCTTCATGATCTCCAACCACGTCGACGAGGTGTTCGGCGAGGACCGGACGATGAAGAAGACGCTCATGCGCATCTTCCGAAAGCACCTCATCGAAGAGGCCGAGCTGGACCGCGAGGTGCGGAACCGGCTGAAGAACCTGCGCCCGGGGACGGACAAGTGGGAGATCGAGTACCGACGGGTGCTGAACGAAGTGCGCGGAAAGCGCGGCCTCGGCACCTGATCCTGCTGCTGCTGCTGGTCGGGTGCACCAACGCACCGACCGAGCCGCCCGCCGCTGAGCCGGCACCCACGCCGTCGCCCGCCGCCGCCGCCT
>CALCXL010000808.1 GCA_937907595.1 uncultured Pseudomonadota bacterium | reverse complement strand
GGGACGCAGCGGTCGGCCTGAGCCTCCGTCCCGGGCGGAGGCCCTGCAGGCAGGTCCACCGGTCCGGGAGGCTCCGCTCCTACAGGTCCAGGGGCACCGCGCCCGAGCCCAGGCCCTGGCCGACGACCGCGGCCTCGGCGTTGCTGGCGGCCATCATCGACGGCGTCCAGGCCCAGTTGGCCACCACGGAGCCGGCGAAGCCGCTGCCCCAGATCGGCGTGTATCAGGAGGGCGAGGAGACCACGGAGCCGGCGAAGCCGTTGCCGAACATCAGGCTGCTCCACTGGCCCATGCTGACCACGGAGCCGGCGAAGCCGCTGCCCCAGGACCAGGTGGAGTACTGGCTGGACATGCTGACCACGGAGCCGGCGAAGCCGCTGCCCCAGAGATCGGCGTCGGGGCCGGGCACCACCACCGAGTCCGAGCCGTAGCCCGTGCCCCACAGCCCCACGTCGTAGGACAGCATGGGCACGATGGAGCCGGCAAAGCCGCTGCCCCAGGACCAGAGGCTGCGCTCCCAGGGGATGGCGCTGACCACGGAGCCGGCGAAGCCGCTGCCGTCCATGGCCCACACCTCGTAGGAGGCGGTGGTGGACGAGCCCCAGCTGAAGAGCTTGGGCGAGTCGAAGGACACGGACACCACCGAGCCGGCGAAGCCCGCGCCGCCCACGGTCTGGAACCACTTCGTGTTGAAGGTCATCGACACGACCGACCCGGCGAAGCCGCCGCCCAGGCTGCGGGCCAGCCAGGAGTCGTCCAGGTCGTCGCAGTGGAAGGGCGCGCAGTCGGTCTGCTGGGCGGGGTCCAGGTGGATCAGCAGGCCCTCGCCGGGGTTGGCGTCCACGGCCGCGGCCAGGAGGTGGGCGTTGGCCTCGCTCAGCGGGTAGTAGCCGCCGGGCTCGATGGCGTAGTGCTCGCCGTCCACCTCGATGCGCAGGGCGTTGAGGGTCAGCATGAAGAAGGCGGCGGGGTCGTCCTGGTGGTAGTCCACCTCGTCGCTCTCGAGCCGCACCATGCCCTCATCGTCAGTCTTCTCGTGCACCTGGCGGTCGTCGTCGCCGGAGAAGGTCCCGTAGACGCGCACGTCCTTGACCGGGGCGCCCGTCGCGTCGATGACCTGCACCCAGGCCTGCGCGCGGCGCTTGTTGTCGTGGCCCTTCACCGCCATCACGGTGTGGGCGAAGAGCTCGGGCAGGTCGGCCCGGGCGGCCTCGTCGAAGTAGGCCTCGAAGCGGTCGCGGGTGGCGACGCCGTCGCCCAGCTCCTCGCGGTCGCCGTCGCTGCCGCTGCTGTAGCCGGAGATGTCCTCCATGCGACCGAAGGTCAGGACCTTCTGGACCTCCTGGGGGGGCACGCCCGCCGCCAGGGCCCAGGCCGCCTGCCCCGCCACGACCGCGGTGGCCTGGCTGGTGCCGGCCATCACCCAGTAGTCCACCTGGGCGGGGTCTTGGGGATCGATGGTCTGGGCGAGCATGCCGTCGGGGATGCCGTCGTCGTTCTCGTCCCGGGTGACGTCGCCGCCGGGGCCGGCCAGGTCCACGGCGTAGCCGGTGTTGGAGTAGTCGACGTACTTGAGCTGATCGTCGTCCTTGAGGCGGGCGGCGCCCACGGCGATCACGCCGGGCAGCGCCGCCGGGTAGCCCACCTGCTCCAGCCCGGCGTTGCCCGTGGCGGCCACGATGACCCCGCCGCCGGCCAGCACCGCGTCCACCGCGCCCACCAGGTCGCTGCCCGGCAGGTACCCCGGGCCGAAGACCAGGCTCAGGTTGACCACCTGCGCGCCGTGCTGCGCCGCCCAGTACAGGCCCTGCACCAGCGCCCACTCAGTGCCCACGCGGTCCTGGTCCAGGACCTTGATCGGCATGAGCTCGGGGGTGGGGGCGGCGCCGCGCAGGCGGCCCCGGCTGGCGATGAGGCCGGCCAGGTGCGTGCCGTGGCCGTTGTCGTCGTTGGCGTGGGCGTCGTCGTTGATGAAGTCGAAGGGGTGCACCACGGGCACGCCGGCCAGCTCAGAGACCTGGACGTAGGGGCCGTGGTCCTCGTAGGCGACGCCGGTATCCAGGATGGCGATGCGGACGTCGGGCAGGTCCCAGGCGTCGGGGCAGGCGTCGTTGCCGGCCATCATGGGCCGCTCCCACTGCAGGGAGAGCAGGTCGCCGGGGCCGCAGGAGGCGGCGCGCACCAGGGCGTTGCCGCGCACGGTGACCATGCCGCTGAGGTCGCGCACGTCGGCGGCCAGCTGCTCCACGGGGCGGCCGACCTCGAAGCCCACCCGCCAGAGGTCGGCGGCGCCGCGGCGGATCCAGCGGGCTCCGGCGCGCTCCAGGGCGTCCTGGACGGCGGCCTCGTCGGCGCCGCGGCGCAGGCGGACCAGCAGCTCGCCGGCGGCCACCTCGTAGGAGCCCGAGGGCCCCTGCACCAGCTCGGGCTGGACGCGGGGGATGCTGGAGACGACCGGGGGCGTGCGGCGGCTGGGCCGGAGAACGGGCGCCGGCGTGACGGCATCGCTGCCGACGTTCAGCACCTCGAAGGAGGCGATCAGCTCGGGGTCGGCCTTCTGCTCGGTGTGGATGTGCAGGGCGAAGGCGGCGAGCAGGGCCAGCAGGAGCAGGCCGCGGCGCAGGGACCTGGGTTGTGGACTCAGCATCGAGTTCCTCCGCGATGGGTCATCGCACCAACCGGGCCAGATCGATCGCAGGCTGCGATCGCGGCCTGAGGGGAGCAGGCGGCGATCCCGGGGTAGCGCGTACCGCTTCTCGGTCGGTCGATCTGCATCGTTTCGATCCTTCTTGTGGTCGCTTTCGATCCACCATCAGCCCGTCCAGGCCTCGCCTCTGGCCGGAAAGGGCGTCGCCCCCGGCCGGGGGGGAGAACACGACGAAGCTGGGCAGACGAGCGCATGTCCCCTTCATCGACGCCCCGGAGGGATCCCTGAGATCAAGAAGGAGTGAGCCAAACCCCGATCTGATCGCTGGGGCGGCGATCGCGGCCGCGATCCCGGCGGCGCTCAGTCGTGGCGCAGGGCCTGCACCGGGTCCATGCGGGCGGCGCGCATGGCCGGCCAGGTCCCGAAGACGATGCCCACCAGGGCGGAGATCCCGGCGCTCAGGGCCAGGGAGCTGCCGGAGACCGCGGTGGTCCAGCCGGTCGCCGACGCGATGATGCTGGCGGAGATCAGGCCCAGGACGATGCCCACCAGGCCGCCGACCAGGGAGATGGTGGTGGACTCCACCAGGAACAGGAGCTCCACGTCGCGCATCCGGGCGCCCAGGGCGCGGCGCACGCCGATCTCCCGGGTCCGCTCCACGACCCCGGCCAGCATGATGTTCATGATCCCGATGCCGCCGATCAGCAGGGAGATGCCCGCGATCAGGCCCATCACCAGGTTGAACAGGGCCTGCGTCTGGCGGCTCTGCTCGAGCAGGGCCAGGGGCACGACCACCCGGAAGTCGCGCACGTCGTGGTGCAGGCGGAGCAGGGTGACCTCGGCCACGTCGGCCACGCCCTCGATGTCCTCGCCCTCGCGCACGCGCAGGATCTGCTCGTCCAGCTCGGTGGGCGCGGGCTCCCCGGCCTTCCACTCCTTCTCGAAGCGGCCCAGGACGGTGCCCAGGGGCAGGAAGACGCGCAGGTTGCGGTCCTCCATCTCCATGCCCTCCACCGGGCGGGTGCCGTAGGTGGGCTGGCGCACCACGCCGACCACGTCCAGCCACACCCGGTCCACGCGCACCTGTTTGCCCACCACGTCCGAGCTGCCGAAGAGCAGCCGCGCCGCGCCGATGCCCAACACGCAGACCGCGGCGCGCTCGGCGTCGTCCTCCTCCAGCAGGCGGCGGCCGGCGACCAGGTCCAGGCCGGCGGCGTGCAGGAAGCCGGCGTCCACCCCTTCGACCGTGATCAGGGTGGGGTCGACGGGGCGGGGCAGCAGGTCCTCGGCCTTCAAGCGCTTGCGGCCGCCGACGGCGCGGAGCTGCGGCAGGGCCTCCAGCAGGGCGTCGCCGTCCAGCAGGCGCAGGCCCAGGGTGGAGCGGCGCTTCTCGATCGCGTCCTCGGACTCGCCCTCGATGGGGCGGGCCTCCACGATCACCTGGTGCAGGCCCAGCAGGCTGATCATGGCCTGGGCCTCCCGCTGGGCGCCCTCGCCGATGCTGAGCATGGCGATGACCGCGGCCACGCCGAACACGATGCCCAGCCCGGTCAGCGCCGAGCGCAGCGGGTGATCGATCAGCCCGTGCAGGCCGTCCAGCAGCAGGTCGCTGCGGATCACTTGGCGTTGCTCGACCGGTGGCCGTCGGGCGGGCCCAGGAAGACGAGGTCGCCGTCCTTCAGGCCGGTCTCCACCACGACGTGGGTGGCGTTGCGGGCGCCGACGGTGACCTCGCGCTGGGCCCATCGCTTGCCGTCGGGCACGAAGACCACCCACACGCCCTCGCGCTGCACCAGGGCCTCGCGGGGGATGGTCAGGACGTCGCTGAGGTGCTCGATCACCAGGTCGACCTTGCTGGTCATGCCGGGCTTCATGACGGGGTCGGTGGCGTCCAGGGCCACGTTGACGTCGAAGTACTTGACCTCCGACTCGGCGCGCTTGGTCTTGGCCAGGCGGGCCTTCTTCTTGACGGAGCCGGTGAAGACGCCGCCGGGCACGGCGTCCAGGCGGACCTCGGCCTTCTGGCCCTCTTCGACCAGGGCGGCGTCGACCTCGTGGGCCAGGGCGAGGACCTCCATTTCGCTGAGGTCGGGGATCTCCATGATGGCCATGCCCCGCCAGATCTGGTCGCCCTCGGCGATCTTCCCGCCGCGCCAGGTCTGCCCCAGGATCACCAGGCCGCCGGTCGGCGCGGTGACCGACGCACCGGCCACCTCCTCGCGGCGGCGGGCCAGGGTGTCCTCCTTCTTGCGCTTCTCCAGGCGGAGCATGGCCACATCCGCGTCGCCCTTGGAGATGGCGGCGTCCAGCTCCTGCTGCGCGCGGTCGCGCTCCAGTTCGCCCTCGCGCAGGCTGAGCTTGGCCTCCTCGCGCTCGATGCGGCTGACGGTGTCGCTGTCCGTGATCTTGAGCTGGATCTTCTCCAGGGCCAGGTCGGCGCGCTCCAGGGCGCGGCGCAGGTTGGTGATGTTGCCCTTCACCTCCACCGTCTTCTGCTCGATCTCCTGGGCCTTGAGGTCGATGTCGGCCAGCAGGGTGGCGACCTCACGTTCGGCCTCGGCGGTGTCGAAGCGCACGACGATGTCGCCCTCCTTCACCAGGGATCCCTCCTCGGCCAACTTGGTGATCTTGCCGCCGAACTCGGTGCCGATCTTGGTGCTCTCCACCGCCTTCAGCTCGCCCGTGATCGTCAGCGTGTGGTCGAACTCCCCCCGCTTCGCCGTGGCGGTGGGCGGGAGGTCCTGGGAGCCGGAGTCGGACAGGCAGCCCATCAACAGCACCGCCACCGCGGCCAGACATGCCCTCATCGCAGCTCCTTGCGTCGTTGGATCAGCGCGCTGGGATCCACGCCCCAGAACTCCAGGTTGGTGCCCGTCAGCCGCCGAAGCTGCGCCGCCGCCTGGGCCAGGGCCACCAGGCTGTTGTTGCGGTTGCGCACCGCCTGGTCCCGGTCCTCCAGGTAGTCCAGCACCGTCTTGTTGGTGCTGCGGCCGCGGCTCAGGCGCTCGCCCTCGGCCTCGAACTTGCGCTGCGCCACGTCCAGGCCCACCTCCGCCAGCCGCACCTGGGCGCCCGCGGTGTCCACGGCCCGGGTCGCGGTCTCCACCAGCAGACGCAGGCGCTGCTGCGCGCTCTTGAGGCGCACCTCGCTCTGGGCGACGCGGGCGCGGGCGGCCAGGATCCCGTGCACGCGGCCCCGGCTGGGCAGGGGCGTGCTCATGCTCAGGCCCACGGTCCAGGGGGTGCCGTCGGCGGCCAGGTCGGGGCGCACGGACAGGCTGGCGTCCAGGGAGGGCAGCTGGTCGATGACCGTGAAGCGGAGGCTGCGGCGGGCCGTCAACACCGCGCGGCGCAGCGCGCGGGTCTCCAGGTTGCGGTCGAAGGCGGCGGCCTGGGCGGCCTCGGCCTCCAGGACGTCGAACGCTTCGGGGGCGGTGGTGGGCTGCAGCAGGGGGCGGGCGGCGCGCAGGTCACGGCCCAGCAGGTAGAGCAGGCGGGCCTCGGCGTTGGCGCGCTCGGCGGTGGCCGAGGCCATGGCGGCCTGGGCCGACGCCACGCGCTCCTGGGTGGCCAGCAGTTCTGAGGGCGGGTCGAAGCCCAGGTCGATGCGCTCCTGCACCCAGGCCTCCTGGTGGCTGGCGCTGGCCAGGGAGAGCTCGCCGGCGGTGACGGCCTGGCCGGCCTGGACCAGGCCCCAGTAGGCGCCCTCGATCTCCAGGATGAGGTCGGCCACGACGGTGTGCAGGTCCAGCTCGGCGTCGCCCAGGCCGAAGGTGGCGTCGGCCAGGGAGCGCTCGCGGCCACCGAGGATCGCGCCGCTGAGCAGGGGCTGGCGCACGTCGACGATCAGCGCGGCGGTGTCGCCGTAGGGGTTGCTGTCGCTCTTGTCGTCGAACAGGACCTCGCTGTAGCTCAGGGACGCGGTGCCGCCGCCGGGGATGGGCTGGGTGACGCCGATGGAGCCGATGGTGGAGGCGAAGGGCACGCCCAGGTCGACCAGGTCGCCGCTGTTGCGGATGAAGTCCGTGCTGCGCCGCACCGACGCGGTCAGCTGGGGCTCGTAGCCGGCGGCGGCCATCGCCGCGCTGTCCTGGGCCAGCAGGGCGTCGTAGCGCGCGGCGAGCAGGCCCAGGTTGCCGTCCAGGGCTTCGCTCACGGCGGCCTTCAGCGAGAGGGGCTCGGCGGTGGGGGCGGGGGTCGACGGGGCGGCGGTCGATGGGGCGGCGGCCGACGGGGCAGCGGTCGACGGCTCCTGCGCGAGCGCGGGCGAGGGCAGGAGGATCGCCAGGGCGAGCGCGGGGGGGAGGAGCCGGAGCACGGCGGGAGTGTAGCGATCGGGGGGTCAGAGGATCGTGGGGGGGTGATCCGGGCACGAACCGACCCCCTTCCCCGGTACCCTCCTGGCTTACGTCCATGCGCGTAGGCACCGGAGGCCATGGGGCCAGCCCGTCGTGCCCAAGGAGGATTTCATGCGAACAGCGATCATCACCGCAGGCCTGAGCATCGGCCTGCTGGTTCCCCAGGCGGCGCTCGCCTGCGGCGGCTTCTTCTGCGGGGGCACCCCCATCGACCAGACCGGCGAGGACGTGCTCTTCGCGGTCGACGGCCGCAACATCGAATCGCACGTGCGCATCAGCTACACGGGCGACGCCGAGGCCTTCTCCTGGGTCGTGCCCGTGCCCGGCATCCCCGAGCTGGACATCGGCAGCGACACGCTCTTCGACACCATGGCGTCGGTGACCTCGCCCTCCTTCATGCTCGAAGTGGGCGACTCCGAGTGCCAGGGCCCCTACACCTACGGCTGGTGGGGTGACGACGATCTGGCCGACTCCGACGGGAACCCGTCCCCGGCCGGCGACGGCGACGGGCCGGGCGTTCAGGTCCTGGCCGAGGTGCAGGTCGGCGCGTACGAGGCCGTGGTGCTCGGCGCGACCAGCAGCCAGGCGCTGCTCGACTGGCTCAACTGCAACGGCTACCGCATCGCCCAGTCGGCCCTGCCGCGGGTGGAGGCCTACCTGGCCGAGAACATGAACTTCCTGGGCCTCAAGCTCGCCAACGGCTACGGCACCGGCGACCTGGCGCCCATCGTCATGAAGTACGTCGCCCCCCGCCCGGTCATCCCGCTCGTGCTGACCGCGGTGGCCACGCAGCCCAACCTGCGCATCCGCACCTACCTGCTCGGCGACAACCGCGCCGTGCCCTTCAACTACGACCACGTCTGGGTGAACGACGCGCGCATCAACTGGGCCAACGGCGGCTGGTGGGCCGGCCCGTGGAACACCTCCGGCGAGTACGAGGCCCTGGTGGGTCGCGCCGTCGACGAGGCGGGCGGCAACGCCTTCGTCACCGACTACGCGGGCACGTCCTCCTTGTTGGCCGATCGCATCTACCCCGAGCAGGGCTACGACGTGGACAGCCTGCGGCAGGTCACCGACCCGGCCGAGTTCGTGCAGAACGCCCTGTGGCTGGGCCTGCCCCGCAACGCGACCATGCAGAACCTGCTGCGTCGCCACATCCCCATGCCCCAGGACCTGGTGGACCAGGGCGTGGAGGAGCGCGACTTCTACAACAACCTGCAGGGCTGGGCCGAGTGGCTGCAGGACCTGGACTTCGACCCCGACGCCTTCGTGAACGACCTCAACGAGCTGCTGCTGGCCCCCATGGAGGCCGCCCAGCAGCTGTTCGATGACGAGCGCTACCCCTGGCTGACGCGCATGCAGACCACCATGTCCGGCTGGGAGATGAACGCCGACCCGGCCTTCCTGTTCGTGCAGGACGACCTGGACCTCAAGGGCACCGGCGTCACCGCCTTCCCCCACAACGGCGCGGTGCCCCGCGAGCGCTGGGCCCGGCAGGACTTCATCGGCGGCGACGCCACCGTCTCCTGCTGGGAGGTGGCCGCGGCGGTCGACACGCTGTCCGGCGTCAAGCCGGTGCTGCAGTGGCCGACCAGCAAGGTCAACACCAGCAAGTTCCCCGCCGCCACCGACCTGGTCGAGTGCACGGCGCTGCCCGCGGCGATGATCGTCGAGCGGTTCGACGAGGCCGGCAACGCCGCTGTCATCCTGGACCAGCGCTCCGACATCCAGGCGCTGGCCCCCAGCGGCTACTGCGCGCCCGCCATGGAGCCCCCGGCCTCCACCGACCCGCCCGTCGGCGCCGACTGGCCGCCCGCCAACGACCTGATCCCCCTGGAGTCCCTGGACGAGGACTACTGCGCCGAGCTCGAGTCCGGCGCCACGGGCCTGCCCGGCGGCAACGGCGACCCGGCCGATCCCATCGCCGACAGCCCCAGCGCCTGCGCCGACGCCTCCTGCTCCACGGGCACCGCCGGCGGCACCTGGCTGGGGCTGCTGCTCCTGCTGGGGCTGCGGCGCCGACGCGACTGATCGGTGAGGCACCTCGCCCTGCCGGGGATCTGGTTGCTGCTGTCGGCCTGCGCCGGCGCGGGACCAGACTTCGCGCAGGGCGAGCGGCCTGCTGACCCCGAGGGTGAACCCGTCGCCCGCCCGTGGATCGCCTGCCCCGAGGGCGGCTGCGTGGCCGACGTCCACGTCCTGCAGGCGACGGACCTGCCCCCTCCCTGCCCCGACCCCGACTGCGTGGCCGAGTACCTGGCCTTCGCGGAGGCGGCGGCGGACTTCGGGGTGCCCGTGGACCCCGCGGGGTTGGAGGAGCAGGTCCTCGCCCTGCACCACAACGACCAGGGCGTGCCCGCTCCCCCCGACCTGGAGGCCGAGGCGCTGCGGGAGGCCCTGATCTGGGCGACGGACACCGGCTTCCTCTTCGAGGGCCTGGACGAGCGCGAGCTCCTACTGGAGGTCGTGCAGACCGTGCCCGCCGACTGGGGATGGGAGGAGCACCTGGTGGTGCGCGACCCCTGGATCGGCTCCCTGGAGATGGTCCTGCTGCGCCCGCTCGGCGACGGCCCCTTCCCCGGGCTGGTCGCCTCCCCCGGCCACGGCGAGGACTGGTGGGACATGCGCGACGCCCACTTCGGCGACCAGTTGGTCCTGGGCTCCTGGGCGATCCTCATCGTGGACCCGCGCGCGAGCGGGGCGGACGACGCGGAGACGTTGGTCACGCGGACCCTGCTGGAGGCCGGCCTCAGCTTCGCGGGCGTGCGGGTCTACGAGCAGCTGTTGGCCCGCAAGGTCCTGCGCTGGCGGGACGACGTGCACCCCGACCTCGTCGCCGTCTGGGGCCACAGCGGCGGCAGCGTGATCGCCAACCTGAGCGTGCGCATCGGCGACTTCGCGGCCCTGGTCTCCGACCTGCAGGGCGAGTACCTCAACATCATCCCCGACGGCCCCTGGCTGGACGAGACGTCGCCGGCCCTGCACGCGTGGCACGCCGCCATCAACGACCGCAGCACCCTCGACGTGCCCGCCTGGGACGACGACTACGGATACCCCCAGGGGCCCGACCCCATCCGCGCCTTCCTGTACGGCGACGTGCTGGGGTTCTGATGGGCCGTGAGGGGGCCGCGATCGGCACCGATCCGATCGGCCGTGTCGAAGTACACTCCGCGATCTGAGGAGTGCCCATGCGTGCCTTTTGGTTCCTGATCGTCACCGCCCTGCTCGTCGGCTGCAGCGACAGCACGATCTCCACCAACAACTCGCCGCCCACCGCGCTGATCCAGTCCCCCCCGGACGGCTGGATCCAGTCCGTGGACGACACGCTGGAGCTGCGCGGCCGGGTGCAGGACATCGGCACCGCCAACGGCGACCTGGAGATCTCCTGGTCCTCGTCCCTGGACGGCGTGCTGTTCGAGGGCCTGCCCGACGACGCCGACGGCACCACCCGCCTGGTCATGGACCCCCAGACGACCGGCACCCACGTCATCACCCTGACCACCTTCGACGAGGCCGGCGCCAACGGCCTGGACACGATCGAGGTCACGTTCACCGCCGACGCCGCGCCCGGCTGCTCCATCACCTCCCCCAGCGAGGGCGCCGCCATCGACCCCAGCACGCCCGTGCTGATCCAGGCCCAGGTCAGCGACGACATCACCCCGCCCGAGGCGCTGGGCATCCAGTGGTTCAGCAGCGCCGACGGGGCCCTGTCCACCGCGCCGGCCAGCCAGTCGGGCGTCGCCAGCGCCAACGTCACGCTGTCCGCCCAGCCGCACACGATCTCCCTCATCGTCACCGACGCCAGCGGCAACACCTGCGAGGACGCCGTCGGCGTGCTCAGCAACGGCCCGCCCAGCACGCCCGTCGTCGCCATCACCCCCGAGCCCCTGAGCATCTTCACGGACATGCGCGCGGAGATCGTGCAGGAGTCCATCGACCCCGAGGGCGGCGAGGTCTCCTACGCCCTGCGTTGGTACCTGGACAGCGTCGCCCAGAGCGACCTGATCGGCGCCACCGTGCCCGCCGACCGCCTGCTGCGCGGCCAGGTCTGGAGCGTGGAGATGACCGCCCAGGACGACCAGGGCAACTCCGCCCTGCAGCCCGGCACCGACATCGCCGTGGTGCCCGACACCCCGCCCGGCGCGGTCGCCATCGCGGTGGAGCCCGCCGAGCCCACCCAGGCCCAGGACCTGCAGTGCGTGGTGACCACAGCGGCCACGGACCCCGACGTCGGCGACATCGTCACCACGTCCTTCGAGTGGCTCCTGGACGGCCAGCCGACCACGTTGACCGGCGCGCTGCTCCCCTTCACCGAGACCGCCCCCGACGAGGACTGGACCTGCGTGGCCTGGGCCACCGACGGCACCCTGGACGGGCCCAGCGCCCAGGCGACCGTCTCCGTGGTGGAGGGCTGCTCCTCCCTGGAGACCGACGGCGTCTCCGGCCACGTGGTGGTGCCCGACGACGCGGCCCTGCGCCTGGGCTCGGGGGACTTCACGGTGGAGGCCTGGATCCGGCCCGACGGCTTCGCCAACAACACCGACGACGCCGCCCTGGTCAGCAAGCGCGCCGCGGGCTCCGACCAGGGCTGGCACCTGGGCATCGCCGTCGACGGCACCCCCTTCTGGCAGACCGGCCTGGGCTCCAACCCGCGCCTGAACGCCAACGCGCAGCTCCCCCTGGACCAGTGGGCGCACGTGGCCCTGGTCTACGACGACGGCTCGGGGCTGGGCACCTTCTGGATCGACGGCGTGGCGGCCGGCTCCGGCGCGCTCCCCTCCCCGAACCCCCTGGCCACCGGCAGTTTGCTGCTGGGCGAGGACGGCGCAGGCTTCTCCGATCGCGTCTTCGAAGGCCTGATCGACGACGTGCGCATCAGCGCCACCGCCCGCTACTCCCTCACGTTCCTGCCGCCCACGGTGGTCAACGCCGACGCCAACACCGTGGCGCTGTGGGGCTTCGAGGAGGCCAGCGGCAGCACGGTGCACGACGTCTCCGGCGCGGGCCACGACGGCGCGGTGGCCGGGGCCGCCTTCTCCAGCGAGTCCACCTGCACCCTGGACCTGGCCCCCACCCAACCCGTGGTCAGCCTCGATCTGGAGCACCCCGACGACGACGACACCATCACCTGCACGCTGGTCCTGGGCTCCGTGGACCCCGAGGGGCAGCCGGTGACCTACCGCGGCGAGTGGCTGGTGGACGGGGTGCCCAGCGGCCTGGCCTTCACGACCTTCCCGGGCGTGCTGCCGGACTCGCTGACGTCCGAGGGGGAGAGCTGGACCTGCCAGGTGGTGGCCGACGACGGCACCCGCGAGTCCCTGCCGGGCGTGGACAGCGCCTGGGTGGGCTCCATGCCGGTCTGCTCGCTGGAGGCGACGGACACGGGCGCGGACACCTCGGCGCTCTGCTCGTTCACGGCGCCCATCGCCGGCCTGCTGCGCATGACGGTCAGCAACCCCGACGGATCGGTGGACGGCAGCTTCAGCGTGGACATGGGCTCGTTCGGGGAGACCTGGATCTTCACGGGCTTCAAGGACGCGGCCTACGACGGCGTGGTGGTCTCCCCCTGGCTGGAGCGGGACGTGGAGATGAACCTGAGCCCGGCCATGGGCACCCTGGCCATGACCCTGGCCTACGACGCCGAGGGCACCAGCGCCTCCGGCACCGACACCCTGCACCTGGACTTCGTCTACTACGACGAATTGAGCACGGCCGGCGCGGTGCTGCTGCTGGAGCACGACGTGCCCTCAGCCCAGTCGACGGACCCGGCCTTCCCGGCGGCGACGGGGGACTTCACCCTGAGCGCGGGCGAGCGGCTGCTGCTGGAGCCCGGCCCCTGCGGATCCACCGGCATCGGCGGACACGGGGTCTACGCCAGCGACGACGGCGTGATCGGCAACGACGGCCTCAGCCGGGTGGAGACGGGCAGCAACCTGGCCTGCGCCAACCCCCTGCGCTCCATCTCCCTGGAGCCCGGGTCCTGGACCTTCTCCCTGAACCACGAGGACGACTTCTGGGCCGACAACACCGGCGACCGGGGGCTGAGCCTGTACCGCTACCTGCCGTGATCGGAGCGATGGGGGCGGCCGGCCGGAACGGGGCGGCTACCCCGGCAGCCAGCCCAGGGAGACGTCGGTCCAGACCTGGTCGGGCACGGCGCAGTGGATGCCCGAGGCGTTGCCCACCCACACGCCGCTGAGCGTGATCGTGCCGCTCCACCACTTGGTGTCGTTGTACTCGGTGACCTCCAGGGTGGCGGTGCCCTCGTCGGCCATCAGCTCGACGGTGATCACCGGCTCCACGGAGATGGCGTCGTTGCAGTCGTACTCGAAGAGGTTGCTGCCCTGCTGGACCTCCAGGAGGCCCGACACGCCGTTCTTGGGCTCGAAGCTGCCGTCGAAGACGATCTGCCAGGTCACGCCCAAGGCGGGATCGGGGGCCTGCTGCAGGTTGAAGGACAGGCCCAGCCGCGTCGTGGCGTCGCTGGGGCCGGTGGAGAAGAAGGCGTTGCTGCAGGAGTGCTGGGTGGTCCAGGTGGGCAGGTCGGCCAGGGCCGCCGCCAGGTAGGCGGGGCAGTCCACGCCGGAGTCGTCGTCGTCCATGGAGTCGTCGTCGTCCACGGCGTCGTCGTCGTCCATCGCGTCGTCGTCGTCCATGGCGTCGTCGTCGTCCATGGAGTCGTCGTCGTCCACGGCGTCGTCGTCGTCGGCCGAGTCGTCGTCGTCGCTGCCGGCCGAGTCGTCGTCGTCGTTGCGGGTGGGCGTGCAGGCCGCGAGGCCCAGGGCGAGCAGGAAAAAAAGCCAGGTGCGCATGGGGCCTCCGTCAAGCACGCATCGTGCCCGAACGGGGGGCACCGCGGGGCCCGATGGGCGGGGATCGGCGGGGGGTGGGGCGGGCGACGGCCGTGGCGATGGCCTTGCTTCCGGAAGTTCCCCCTTGCATCACCGTGTAGTGTGTACTACTTACTACACACATGCGCGACCCACCCCAGCCGACCCCCTTCGGGGCCCACCTTCGCGAACGACGGGAGGCCCTGCGGCTCACCGATCGGCGCTTCTCGGTGCGGCAGGTGGCCCAGCGGGTGGGGGTGCAGCCCAGCTACCTGAGCAAGATCGAGCGGGGCGAGCAGCCGCCGCCCTCGGAGGCCACGGTGCGGGCCCTGGCGGCGGAGTTGGGCGAGGACGTCGACCTGCTGCTGGCCCTGGCCGGCAAGGTCAGCACCGAGCTTCAGGCGATCATCCGACGCCGACCGCAGCTCTTCGCCGAGCTGATCCGCCAGCTGGACGAGGCCCCCGACCACGCCGTCCTGCGCATCGTCCGGGAGGTGCGCGATGGCTCCTGGTAG
>CALCXL010000807.1 GCA_937907595.1 uncultured Pseudomonadota bacterium | reverse complement strand
CCTGCTCTACCTGCGCAACGGGCGCGGCGCCGACGCGGATCAGGCCTACCGGAAGGCGCTGCGGCTGGGGCAGGAGGAGGACGCGGCCCTGGCAACGTCCATCCGGGTGGCCCTGCTCACCACCTCCACGCGCTGAGGGCCTCGGCCCAGTCCTCCGCCGGTTCCTGCCAGGCCGCCCGGATCGCCGCGATCCCCGAGGCCCCCGCTGCCGCCGCGTCCTCCGCGTCTCCCGGTCCCAGTCCCCCCAACGCGAGCACCGGCAGGGCATCCGGGAGGGCCCGGGCGAACGCAGCCCACCCCAGGGGCTCGCCCTTGCCAGGGCTCGAGCGCACCGGCGACAGCGTGGCGTGATCGGCCCGGGAGGCGGCGCGCAGGCCCTCGGCGTCGTGGCGGGAGACGCCGATCCAGCCTCCGGGCAGCGCCGCGCGGGCCTGGTCGAGGCTCGGACCGCCCTCGGAGAGCTGCACCCCCAGGCCCAGGCTCCTGGCCAGGGCGAGATCGTCGCTGATCAGAAGGCGCGCGCCCGTGCCGGCCAGGGCCCCCAGGAGGTCGTGGGCCAAGGCGGAGCGCTGCGGGGCGGGCAGGTCGCGGTCGCGCAGGAGGACCGCCAGCCTGGGCCCGAGCCGCGCCGCGAGGCGACGGGCCTGCGCCGCCGGTTCGGGAGCGACGACGCGATCGGTGATCGCCAGGAGCCGGATCACGGGGGTAGGCCTGGACCGCTGGCTCATTCGCCCGCGAAGGTGACCACACCGTCGGTGGGGGAGGAGGCGCGGGCGAACTCGCGCACCGGGATCCGCCCCGCCTCGAAGGCCAGGCGCCCCGCTTCCACGCCCAACCGCATGGCGCGGGCCATGCGCACCGGGTCGTCGGCGCCGGCGATGGCCGTGTTCATCAACACCCCATCGCAGCCCAACTCCATGGCCAGGGCTGCGTCCGAGGCGGTGCCCACCCCGGCGTCCACGATCACGGGCACGTCCACGGTGTCCCGGATGATGCGCAGGTTGGTGGGGTTGCGGATGCCCTGCCCGGAGCCGATGGGGGAGGCCAGGGGCATCACCGCCGCGCAGCCCGCCTCGGCCAGCTTCCGGCAGACCACCGGGTCGTCGGTGATGTAGGGCAGCACCACGAAGCCGTCGTCCACCAGGATGCGGGCGGCGCGCAGCGTCTCCTCCGCGTCCGGGAACAGGGTGCGCGGGTCGCCGATGACCTCCAGCTTGACCAGGTTGGTGCCCAGGGCCGCCCGGGCGAGCCGTGCGGTGAGGACCGCGTCCTCCGCCGTGAAGCAGCCCGCCGTGTTCGGCAGCAAGTGGTAGCGCGCGCGGTCCAGGTGCTCCAGCAGCCCCGCCCCGGCCCCCTGGAGCTGCAGTCGACGGATCGCCACCGTGACCAGATCGGCTCCCGACGCTTCCAGCGCGGCGTTCATGGCCGCGAAGTCCGGGTACTTGCCGGTGCCCACGATCAGCCGGGAGCGGAGCTCCAGATCACCGATGCGCCAGCTCATGGGGCCTCCCGTCGCACGCGCTGCACCGACTCAGCCCCCGCCCACGGCGACGACCACGTCCACCCGGTCGCCGTCCTGCAGCGCGGTGCCGGACCACTGCTGGGGCGGCACGACCTCCAGGTTGACCGCCACGGCGACCCCGGGAGTCTCTGGGTCCCGGTCGAGGGAGCGCAGCAGGTCGGAGACGGTGGTGGGCGTCGGCAGGTCGCGGGCCTCGCCGTTGAGGGTGATGGTCATCGCCGCGGACGTCGCCCCGCGCCCTGCTGGGCCAGCTTCTCGTCCTCGCTGGCGAACATCTCCGGATCGCCCGAGGCCTCGATCGCCGCCTGCCGCGTGATCTCGCCTGAGCGCGCCAGCTCCATGAGCGCCGCGTCCAGGGTCTGGTTGCCCGACGCGGCCGAGGCCTGCATCAGCGAGGGGATCTGGAAGATCTTGTTCTCCCGGATCAGGTTCCGGATGCCGTAGCTCACCAACATGATCTCGCAGGCGGCCACGCGTCCCTTGCCCTGCGCCTTCTTGAGCAGCGTCTGGGAGATCACGGCCTGCAGGGAGCCCGACAGCATCGTGCGCACCTGCGCCTGCTGCTCGGAGGGGAACACGTCGATGATCCGGTCGATGGTGTCCTTGGCACCCTTGGTGTGCAGGGTCCCGAACACCAGGTGGCCGGTCTCCGCCGCCGTCAGCGCGAGCTGGATGGTCTCCAGGTCCCGCATCTCGCCCACCAGGATGACGTCGGGGTCCTCACGCAGCGCCGCCTTCAGCGCGTTGTTGAAGGACTTGGTGTGAGCGTGCAGCTCACGCTGGTTGATGATGCACTTCTTGGGCGTGTGCACGAACTCGACCGGGTCCTCGATGGTGAGGATGTGCTCTCTGCGGGTCAGGTTGATGTGGTCGAGGATCGCGGCCAGCGTGGTCGACTTGCCCGAGCCCGTCGGCCCCGTCACCAGCACCAGCCCGCGCTTGTACTCGGCCACCGAGTGCACGACCTTGGGCAGGTTCAGCTTCTCCAGGGGGATGATCTCGCTGGGGATCATGCGGAACACGCCGGCGATGCCGCGGCCCTGGTAGAAGAGGTTCACGCGGAATCGGGCGACATTCTCGATGCCGATGGAGAAGTCCGACTCCAGATGCTCCTCGAAGTTCGACTTCTGCCGCTCGTTCATGACGGAGAAGAGCAGCCGCTTGCAGTCGTCCCCGCTGATGGGGGGCGCGTTGATGCGCTGGATCTCCCCGTGGATTCGCAGGGACGGGACCTCCCCCGCAGAGATGTGGAGGTCGGACGCCCCCTGCTTGACGGCGTACATCAGCAGTTCGTGGATGTGCATCGGCGGATCATAGTGAGTCGAAGCGCTTCGCGGGTCCCGGGAGGCCCACAACCATGTCCCTGAGCTGGATTCTGCCGGCCGACGCCGCCCCCGATCGGCTGGATCGCGCCCTGGCGGAGGCTTGGGGAGCCTCCCGCGGGGCCGCTCGCCGCGCCATCGATGCCGGCGGGGTCTACGTCGACGGGACCCGCTGTCGCTCGGCCTCACGCTCCGTCGGCCCCGGCGCCCGCCTGGAGGTCGAGCCCGACGCCGAGGAGGCCGCCGCCCGCGGCAAGGAGCAGATCGCCGCCAGTCCGCCCGTGCTGGTGTACCGCGATCGCCACGTGGTCCTCGTGGACAAGCCCCCCGGCGTGCCCGTCTCCGCCACCCGCCAGACCGTGCACGGGTCTGTGGAGGGCTGGATCAAGGACCAGGGCTTCGCCTACGTCGCCCTGCACCACCGCCTGGATCGGGAGGCGCAGGGGCTGCTGGTGGTGGCGGTGCACAAGGCCGCCAACCAGGGCCTGGCGCGCGCCTTCCAGGACCGTCGGGCCCGTCGCACCTACCGCGCGGTCCTGCTGGGCCGGCTGGAAGGGCAGGGGATCTGGGAGCACGATCAGGTGCAGCGGGCCGGTCGTCGGGTCGCCGCGCCCCCCGGTCGGGGAGGCCAGAGCATGCGGTCGCGCTGGATGGCGCTGCGCCCCTGGGGCGAAGACACCCTGGTCCGTGTGGAGCTGGACACCGGCCGGACCCACCAGATCCGTCTGCAGGCGGCGGCGGTGGGGCACCCGGTGGTGGGCGACCGCCTCTACGGCGGGGCGGAAGCCGGGGGGCTGCGCCTGCAAGCGGCGCGCCTGGAGCTGAAGCACCCGGTCACCGGCAAGCCCCTGGTCTGCGATCTGCCGATCCCGCCCTCATGGGGTGGGCACGATGAGCCCCCACAGGACGTCGCCCCAGATCCAGGCGACCAGGGCGGCGCCGCAGAGGAAGGGGCCGAAGGGTAGCTTCGCCTGGCGGTCCCGGCCGTGCACCGCGATGTTGCCGATGCCCACCACGCTGCCCAGCAGCGAGCCCCCGAACACCGTCAGCAGCAGCGCCGGGTGCAGGCCCTGCCAGGCGCCGATGGCGGCCATGAGCTTGACGTCGCCCATGCCCAGCGCTTCGCGCCCGTAGGCCAGGCGGCCCACGAGCGCCAGCGCGAGCATCGACCCTCCCCCCACGATCGCGCCGAAGACGGAGCTGGGAAAGTCCACCCGGCCCACCCCCCAGTGGTCCAGCAGGGCCACCGCCCCGATGCCCAGCGGCACCAGGGGCAGGGAGATGCTGTCGGGCACGATGAAGTGGTCCAGGTCCACCAGGGAGATCGCCAGCAGGGCCGAGAAGTAGAGGCCGTAGGCGAAGAACGGCAGGAGGTCCCGCGGTTGGGTCAGGTGCGACGGGTCCGGGATCAGGTCGACGAACAGCAGCACCCAGAGGCCCGCGCACAGGGCCTCCACCGCGGGGTAGCGCGGCGAGATCGGCTCCCCGCAGTCGTGGCAGCGGCCCCGCAGCATCAGCCAGCCCAGCACCGGCAGGTTGTGCCAGGGGCGGATCCGGTGCCCGCAGTGGGGGCAGGCAGACGGCGGGTGGGTGACCGACTCCCCGCGCGGCAGCCGCCAGGCCACGACGTTGAGGAAGGAGCCGATCGCTCCGCCCACGAGCACGCCGAAGACCAGCAGCACCCGCCAGTTGGCGGTCATGGGATCCATCAGGCGCCCAGGAACTCCGCCAGCGCCCCCACCACCTCCACCTGCTGGTCCTCGGTCAGCTCGGGGTAGATCGGCAAGCCCACGACCTGGGCGGTGGCCGCCTCGGCGATGGGCAGGGAGCCTTCGGCGTAGCCAAGATCGGCGTAGCAGGCCTGCCGGTGCAGGGCGAGGGGGTAGTAGACCGCGCAGCCGATGCCCCGGGTCTTCAGGAACTCCAGGGCATCGTCCCGGCGGGGGAGTCGGACGACGCACTGGTGCACGATCGGCTCGGCCTGGTCCGGCACCGTCTGGAACGTCACGCGGTCGGCCAGCCCGGCCTCCTGCACCAGCCGCTGGTAGCGCACGAGGGCGGCTCGGCGCTCAGCGTTCCAGGCCGCCAGGTGCGGCAGCTTGACCCGCAGGATCGCCGCCTGCAGCGCGTCCAGGCGCGAGTTGCAGCCGATGATCGCGTGGTGGTACTTGCGGGGGTGGTTGCCGTGGGAGCGCAGCCGGGAGACGGTCGTGGCCAGGTCCGCCCGCGGCGTGGTCACCAGCCCGCCGTCGCCCCAGGCGCCCAGGTTCTTGCTGGGAAAGAAGGAGAAGGCCGCGGCGTCGCCCAGGGTGCCGGCCTGCTCGCCGTTCCAGGTGGCGCCGATGGCCTGGGCTGCGTCCTCCACCACCCAGAGCCCGTGCTCCCTTGCGATCGCGTTGATGCGATCCATGTCCGCGCAGACGCCGAAGATGTGCACGGGCAGCAGGCCGACGGTGCGGGGGGTGATCGCCGCGGCGATGGCGTCGGGGTCGATGTTGAAGGTGTCGGGCTCGATGTCGACGAAGACCGGCACCCCACCCAGCCGGCTGATGGCGCCGGCGGTGGCGAAGAAGGTGAAGGGCGTGGTGATGACCTCGTCCCCCGGCTTCAGGTCCAGGGCCCAGAGGGCGAGCATGAGGGCGTCGGATCCCGAGGCGCAGCCGATCGCATGATCGACCCCGATCCAGGCCGCGATCTCCTCCTGGAAGGTCGTGACCTGTGGCCCGTTGATGAAGTACTGCGACTCCGCCACGCCGGCCACGGCCGCGTCGATCTCTTCCTTCAGCGACGCGTACTGCGCCTTCAAGTCCAGCAGGGGAACCGCCATCGTCAGCCTCCGATCACGCCAGGGTCACGCCCAGCAGCCACAGTCCATAGCCCAGAGCGGAACAGCCCGCCCAGCGCCCCAGCACCCCCCACCGAACCGGCTCCCCGCTCTGGTCGGGCAGCCCCCGCCAGATCGCGGCGCCCGCGCCCCCCAGCCAGAGGCCGTAGCCCAGGCCCATCACCAGCACCCAGAAGCGCGACGGGTCCTCCCGTTCGGCCAGCACCCCCGCCACCACGGCCGCGCGTTGCTCGTCCGACAGCGCGCGGTCGGGCCAGTTGCCCCGGGGATCCTGCAGCATCAAGGGCACGAGCCGGCGCTCGGCCTCCTGCACAAAGCGCTGGCCGGGCTGCACCAGGCTCCGCACGGACAGGAAGCCCGAGCGAAGCTCCTCCAGGCAGAACCGGGCCTCCCGCGTGTCCCCCGCGGCCTCCTGCTGCGTCGCCAGGGACAGCAGCCGATCGCCCGCCCGCCCCGGCACGGGGTAGCCCGGCAGGTGCATGCGGATCGCGCGGCCGTAGCGGATCGCCGCCTCGTGCAGATCGCCCGCCTGCTCCGCCGCCTCCGCCTGCCGGAGCTCGGACAGCCCGGACACCGTCACCCGGAGGACGACAGCGAACCCGCAAAAGGCGAGTAGCAACAGGGTGTTGCGCACGTTTACTTGAAGTCGCGGTACTGGAACACGACCGTGCCGATCGCGAGCAGCACCGCGGTCCACAGCAGCCCGTAGCCGGTGGCGTAGCCCACGTATTCCCAGTCGACGGGGCGCCCGTAGGCGGCCTCCGTGCGGATGTCGAAGGTGGCCAGATCCGGGACCAGCCGGTAGATGCCGCTGGCCACGAGCTCCAGCCCCGGCGCGTCCCCCGCCTCGCTCAGCTCCTTGAGCTGCGCGGTCAGCCGCCCCACGACCGTGATGCCCAGGGTGAACAGCGCCGACAGCATCGGCGTGGTGAAGCTGCTGAACAGGATGGCCACCGCGGTCACCACCAGGAGCTCCACGAAGATCAGCCAGATCGCCGGGATCAGGGCGCCGGTGGTGCCGGCCCCGGTCAGCTGGAGCTGCACCAGGAAGCCGACGGTCATCACCAGGACCTCTGCCCCCAGCGTCATCACCAGGCCCAGGTACTTGCCCAGCAGGAACTGCCAGCGGGCGATGGGCTTGCTGGCGATCGTGTAGATCGTCTTGCGCTCGATCTCCTTGTAGACCAGCCCGATGCCCACGAAGATCGCGATCATCAGGCCGAAGAGGTCGATGGCAGCCAGGCCGAGATCCCGAATGATCTTGCCATATTCGCCGATCGTCAGGTCCGCGATGACGGCCGACGCCGCGATCATCGCCAGGGCGAAGAACAGCAGCGTGTACAGGATCTTGTCCCGCACGGCCTCGCGGAAGGTGGTGAGGGCGATGGCTTGGACCTTCATCGCTTCGCCTCCCGGCTGGACTTGTCGATCGCCGTCATCTCGTCGACGAACATCGACTCCAGGCTCTCCCGCCGCGGCACCACGGAGACCAGCTTCGCGCCGCCGTCCAGGGCCTTGCGCACCAGGTGCTGGGCGGAGTCCTCGTCGGGCACGGTCAGGGTGCGGCGCCCCGAGGCGTGCAGGTGGCCGTCCCCGGCGCCCAGCTCCGCCAGCAGGGCTTCGGTCGCACCCTCCAGGGTGATCTCCACCGACTCGACGTCGGCGCCCACAAGCTCGGAGACGGCCGCGACGCGCTGGAGCTTGCCGCCGGCGATGATGCCCACCCGGTCGCAGATCGACTCCACGTCGCTGAGGATGTGCGACGACAGCATCACCGTGGTGCCCTGGTCGCGCAGCCGGAGGATCGTGTCCCGGATGAGCATGCGCCCCATGGGATCCAGGCCGGAGCTGGGCTCGTCGAAGACCACCAGCTGGGGATCGTTGATCAGCGCCTGGGCCAGCCCCACCCGCTGCAGCATGCCCTTGCTGAACTTGCGGAGCTGGACGTCCCGGGCGCGCTCCATGTGCACCAGGGGCAGCAGCTCGTCGATCTTGCGGTTCCGCTCGCCCTTCGTCATGCCGTGCAGGCTGCCGTAGAAGTGCAGGAACTCGTACGCGGTCAGGTAGTCGTAGAAGTAGGGGCGCTCGGGCAGGTAGCCCAGGTGGCGGCGCACGGCGTTGTCGCCGATGGGCTTGCCCAGGACCTCGCCCTCACCACCGGAGGGGAAGTTGAGGCCCATCAGCAGCTTGATCGTGGTCGTCTTGCCCGATCCGTTGGGGCCGATGTAGCCGAAGATCTCTCCGCGGAAGATCTCCAGATCCAGGCCGTGCAGGCCCACGAACTTGTGGCGGAGGAAGCCGCTGACGTAGACCTTGCGCAGGCCCTTCGTGCGGATCACGACGTCAGGCATGGCGGGCCTCCGCTGGCTTGCGGCTGCGCAGGACACGGGCCGGAACCCCGGCCGCCACGGCGTAGTCGGGCAGGTCCTCGGCCACCACCGCCCCCGCGCCCACCTGCACGCCCCGGCCGATGCTGACCCCGGGCAGGATGGTGCAGCCCACCCCCAGATCGCTGCCGTCGCCGATGCGCACCGGGGCGAACTCGATGGCCCCGTCCATGATCGGCCGCTCCCACCCCGGGTCCTGGTGGGTGGAGGTGATGATCCGAACCCCCGGGCCGATGCCCACGCCGGCGCCGATGGTCAGGCCGCCGGCGGCGTGGAAGAAGCACTGCTGGCCGATCCAGGTGTCCCGGCCCACGGTCATCCGGTTCCGGTAGTAGCCCTTGAGGATGGCGTTGTGGCCGACGTAGACGTTGTCACCCAGCTCGATGTTCTCGGGGTGGAAGACGAGCACGCCCGCCTCGAAGACCACGCCGTCGCCCAGCGCCGCGAAGTCCTCGCGGGCGAAGGCGCCGGTCCCGTGGCTGCTGAAGCGCTTCATCGGCTGCGAACTCTAGCGTTCCTGGGATCAGGAGCCCAGCGCCGCGAGCGCCTGGGCCAGAGCCTCCGCCACGGCGTCGAGCTGCTCCTCGGTGAGGCCGGTGGCCACGGGCAGGGACAGTCCCCGAGCCCGCGCGTCCTCGGCGCCGGGGAAGGGACCGGCGGCCGCGGGCAGATCCCGATAGGCGGGCTCCAGGTGCAGGGCCTGGGCGCTGATGGTGCACTGCACGCCGGCGGCGACCAGCGCGTTGGCGACGGCGTCCTGATCGACCCCGAGGGGCACCCGAACGACGTAGGACTGCCAGTTGGGGTGCGCGCCCTCGGGCACCCGGGGCAGCATGAGGCCGCGCGACGTCAGGGGCGCCAGGCGGCGCTGGTAGCCGGCGGCGATGCGGGCGCGGTCCTGCAGCAGGTGCTCCAGGCGGTCCATCTGGACCACGCCGATGGCGGCGTGAAGCTCCGACAGCCGGAAGTTCCAGCCCGTGCAGACGAACGTGGCCGGGCCCTCGGCCGGTCGGACCATGCCGTGGTTGCGCAGCAGGCGCAGGCGCTCGGCCAGGGCCGGGTCCGCGGTGGTGACCGCGCCGCCTTCGCCGGTGGTGATGACCTTGCGGGGGTGGAAGCTGAAGCAGCCCATGGCCCCGATCGCCCCGGCCGCGACGGGCACTCCGTCCACGTCCAGCGACGAGCCCAGGGCGCAGGCTGCGTCCTCCACGACGACCGTGCCCACCTCCGCCGCGTGCGCCAGCAGGCCGCCCAGGGGCGCCGGCAGACCGAACTGGTGCACCGCGAGCAGGACCTCGGGCGGGTCGTCTTCCAGCAGGGCCCGCACCGCGTCGGCGCGCAGGTTGTAGGTGCTGGGGTCCACGTCCAGCAGGACCGGCGTCAGCCCGGCCAGCAGCACCGCGTTCAGCGTCGCGGGGAAGGTGAGATCGGGCAGCGCGACCCGCGCGCCCGGCGGCAGGTCCAGGGCGCCCAGCGCCATCTGCAGGGCCGCGGTGCCCGAGGAGCAGGCCACGACGTGCTCCACGCCCACCACGTCGGCCAGGCGCTGCTCGAACTCCGCCACCTTCGCGCCCTGCACCAGCCAGCCGGACGCGAGCACGTCGGCCACCGCTTGCGTCTCTTCGGGCCCCAATAGGGGCGCAGCGAGGCGGATCACGCGCCCGCCTCCCGGTACCAGGCGATCGTCCGCTGGATGCCCTCGTCCAGGCCGACCTGGGGGGTGAAGCCCAGCAGGCGGCCCATCTTGGAGACGTCGGGCACCCGGAGCTCGACGTCGGGCCCCTCGCGCGGCACGAACTCCACGGGGGCGCTGCTGCCGGCCAGCTGGGTGCAGAGCCGCGCCAGGTCGCGCACGGTGATGGCGGAGCCGGGGGTGCCGACGTTGAAGGACTCGCCCACGGCCTCGTCGAGGACGCACATGCGGCACAGCGCCTCCACGGCGTCGTCCACGTAGCACCAGGCGCGGACCTGGCTGCCGTCGTTGTAGACGCGCACCGATTCCCCGGCGACCGCCCGCTTGATGAAGTGGTGGATGGCGCCCTCGCCCACCTGCCGCGGGCCGTAGACGTTGAAGGGCCGCAGGCAGGCCACCGGCAGCCCGAACTCGTCGTGGTAGGCGTGGGCCATGTGCTCGGTGGCGAGCTTGCTGACGGCGTAGGTCC
>CALCXL010000806.1 GCA_937907595.1 uncultured Pseudomonadota bacterium | reverse complement strand
GTGGCGGGCGATGGCGGCGCCGATGCCGCGGCTGCCCCCCGTGATCAGCGCGTTGCGGGTCATGAACCCTCCCCTGCGTGGTGGAGCAGCCGGTCGTAGAAGCGCACGTACAGCGCCAGGTTCTCCACGCTCAGCCGCTCGTTGGTGCCGTGGATGCGGGCGGTGTCCTCGCTGTGCATCCAGGTGGGCGCGAAGCGGTAGACATCCTGGGCCAGGGACGCGTAGTGCCGGCCGTCGGTAGCCCCCAGGACCAGGCCCGGGGCGACGACGGCCTGGGGCACCACCTCGCGGATGCTGGTGGCCAGGACGCGCCAGCCCCGGGACCCCGTGGAGGCCACCGGCGACGGCTCGCTCTGGAAGCCCTCGCGGGGGGTCACGCTCACCCGCGGATCGTCGATCACGTCGGTCACCCGGGCGATCACGCCGGCCACGCTGTCGCTGGGGTGCACCCGGAAGTTGACGACCGCGCGGGCCTCGGAGGCCAGCACGTTCTCCTTGGGGCTGGCGCTGAGCATGGTGGGCGCGACCGTGGTGCGCAGGGTGGCGTCCGTGGAGGGCTTCGCCGACAGCTTCGCCAGCACCACGCCCTTCAGCAGCCAGAGGTTGGCGAAGGCCAGGCGGTTGGTGAAGCCCATCTCCGGCCCCAGCGCCGCGAACATGCCGCCCACGGGCCCGTCCACCGACGCCGGGAAGGGCGCCGCCTGGAGCCGCGACAGCGCGCCGGCCAGCACCCCCACCGCCGTCTCCCGGGGCGGCATGGAGCTGTGCCCGCCCGCGGCCTTCGCCAGCAGCTCCAGGCTCAGGTAGCCCTTCTCGCTCAGGCCGATGAGGGCGGCGGGCGCGGCCAGGCCGGGGACGATGCCGTCGGCGATGACCAGCCCCTCGTCCAGCACGAACTCCAGGGCGACCCCGCGCGATCGCAGCAGCTCGGCGATGGCGACGGCGCCGCGGTGCCCCGACACCTCCTCGTCGTGCCCGAAGGCCAGGTAGAGCGTGCGCTGGGGCTGCCATCCCTGGGCCAGCCGGCGCTCGGCCGCCTCCAGGATGCCGATGAGCGCCGCCTTGTCGTCGATGGCTCCGCGGCCCCAGACGTGCCCGTCGACCACCGCCCCAGAGAAGGGGGGCTGCTCCCAGCGGTCCTCCGTGCCCGCCTCCACCGGCACCACGTCCTGGTGGGCGGCGAAGAGCGCGCCGGGCAGCGACGGGTCGGCGCCGGTCCAGGTGAACAGGAGGCCGAAGCGGTCGATGCGATCGACGTCGAGCCGGTCGAAGCAGAGGGGGTAGCTGGCCTCCAGCAGCGCGTGCAGCTCTTCGAACGCGGCGATCTCGAAGCCGTCGCCCCGGTCGTGGCTGACGGTGCGGGCGCGGATGGCGGCGCCCAGGCGCCGGGCCAGGGCCTGCTCGTCCAGGGCGATGGGCTCGACGGCGGCCACCTCCACCTGGGTGGAGCCCATGCTGAACGTGCGGATCAGCAGCGTGGCGACCAGCAGCAGCAGGATCGCGGCCAGCGCCCCCAGCGCGCGGCGGATCAAAGGGCCTCGGTGGGGGCGGGCCGATCGGCCTCGGTGTCGCGGCCGGACGCGCCGGCGTGGGCGGGAGCGACGACGCCGATGGCCTGGAGCCGCTCGTACAGGAAGTCGTGGGCGCGGATCGGCGTGCCGGTGCCCGGGACGAGCGGCGTCAGCACGTGCTCGGGGTGGGGGTGCACGAAGAAGGGCATGGAGAGCCGGCCGCCGTCGCCGCCGCCCTCGGGGTTGACCACGCGGTGGGTGGTGGAGGGCAGCCGGCCCCCGGTCAGCAGCTGCATCATGTCCCCGGTGTCGCAGATCATGACGTCGGGCGGGGTGTGCACCGGCATCCACTCCCCCTCGCGGGTCAGCAGCTGCAGGCCGGGGCGCGTGGAGGCGGGCAGGACCGTGATCAGGTTGATGTCCTCGTGCTGGGCCGCGCGGACGGCGCCCGCGGGAGCCGGTCGGCCCAGGTCGGGGTAGTGGATGATGCGCAGGACCGAGTTGCCGTCGCGCACCATGTCCCGGAAGTAGCTGGGCGGCAGCTCCAGCCACGCTCCGACGCCGTCCAGCAGCCGGTGGGCGAAGGACTCCATGGCGGCGTACAGCGCCTGGAAGGTGGGGCCGAAGGCGGGGACCTCGGGGGGAAAGCGGTTCGCGGGCAGGGCGCCGACGGGGTGCCCGGGCGGCAGGCTGCGGCCGACGTGCCAGAACTCCTTGAGGTCCGGGGCGGCGCCGTCCAGGGCCTTCTCCACGCCGAAGGACGTGTAACCCCGCTCGCGCCCGCTGTGGGGCTCCTCGTAGCCCCGCTTGACCTCGGCCGGCTGGGCGAAGAGCTCGGCCGCGACGTCGTAGGCCCGGCTCAGGAGCGACCGGTCGATGCCGTGGTTGGCGATGGCCACGAAGCCCAGGTCCTCCAGCGCCCCGCCCAGCGCACGCACGAAGGCGTCCTGGCGAGGGCCGGCGGCCGAGCAGTCTTCGAAGTCGAGGACGGGGATGCTGTCCTGGGCCACGCGCGCCTCCGGAAACGGTCCGCGGCTCTCATATCACAGGGAGGGGCCTGCCTTGTGGGAACGGCCGATCAGCGCCCCGTGCCCATCCACGCCTCTTCGGCCTCGAATCCCTCGTCGATGCCGTTGGCGGCGACGTTGATGAGGAGGTCGTCGGACACCGACCCGTACTCGGCTTCGAACCAGACCACCCCCAGACGGAGGGGCCCGTCGGCGTGCTCCAGGACCAGCTCGAGCCGGTACTCCTGCATCATGCCCGTGGTCCCCGCGGCGTTGAGCGCGCTCTCTGGGAGCCAGGCCCGCTGCAGCATCGCCCAGCGCCCCTCGCCCAGGTCCACCGCACGCACCTCCACCTCGCGGTGGGCGTCGTAGGTGGCAAGGAGGTTCTCGACCGTGAAGTCGTCGCCGGCGATCAGCGTTTCGCAGCTGCCGTCGCCCCAGCAGGTCTTGCCGCCCTGGGGAAAGGCGCGCACGTAGCGGTTGGGGGACGAGGGCACGAACGGGCTCCGGTCGAACACCAGCGCCAGCAGTCGGTGGTTGGAGAGGTTCTCGGCGCTCCGGGCCGCCACCGCGACCGCGAGGGTGTCCGACGCCCCCCGGCCGGGATGCAGCAGGCCGGAGAGGTCCGCAGCTTCGAGCTCCGCGGGCTCGAAGCGCCGGTCGTCCACCGCGTCCGCGTCGGCGTCCAGCCCGCCGAACACCTCCACCTCCGCCTGCAGCACCACCGACGCCAGCGCGCCTTCGGACGCCCCGAAGCCCTCGGCGAAGAGCCAGGGCAGCAAGCGGTCGACGGGGGTCGCGTCGTCGTCGTCCACGGAGTCGTCGTCGTCCACGGAGTCGTCGTCGTCCGCCGTGTCGTCGTCGTCACCGGCCGAGTCGTCGTCGTCGTTGAGCTGCCGGGGGGCGACGCAGCCGAACAGGAGCAGGCAGAGGCAGAGCAGGCGCATGGCCGCAGTCTGCCGGATCCCGGAGCTCCGCGGGCCGGCCCTACAACCGACCGTCGCTGCTGTACCGCTCCTTGATCCACGCCGAGCGGAGATCGTCCGTGATCGCGTTGGCCTCGATCACCTGCTGGTAGGCGTCGGCCGATCCGTTGCGGGTGCGCGGCAGGGCCGGGTCCTCGAAGTCCACGCGGTACAGCCCAAAGCGCTGGTGGAAGCCGTGCGCCCACTCGAAGTTGTCGGTGAGGCTCCAGTGGTAGTAGCCGCGCACGTCGACTCCCCGGCCGATCGCCGCCTGGAGCTGGTCCAGGTGCTCCACCAGGAACATGGCGCGGTCGGCGTCCTCGGGGTCGCCCAGGCCGTTCTCCGTGATGTAGATGGGCAGGCCGTAGACCGCGAAGGCGTCCAACACCTCCCCGAAGCCCCCGGCGTCGATGGCGAAGCCCAGGGAGCTGTGGGGCAGCGACGGGTCGTAGTCGGCCACGTCGATGCTGGGCAGGCCGCCGATGCTTGAGGCAGGCAGCCCCACCACGGAGATGGGGCCGTAGTAGTTGAGCCCGTGCCAGTCCAGGGTGCCGGCGAGCTGCGGGTAGCGGCCCTCGTCGATGGGCAGGTCCGGGTTGTCCGCCGCGGTCGTGGTGAAGGCCTGGTCGAAGTCCAGGTCCACGTCGCCGTCCATGAGCGCCGCCATGAAGCTGTGGTTGTAGATCCAGTCCATCTTCGCCGCGCCGCTTACGTCGTCGTCGTTGTACGCGTCCGCCGGCCGCATGACGTTGTTGGTGGCCGCCATGCCGCAGAGCGCCGCGCTCCCGTCGCCGTCGATGTCGGTGACGTCGAGCTCCCGGAGCGCGTGGCAGGCCGCCGCGTGGCCGAACAGCAGGTTGGCGGCCGTGCCCCGGGCCCCGCGCAGGTCCAGCGTGCGGCCGGGGGGGAAGGCCTCGGAGCCGCAGCCGCCCAGCAGGTAGCCGGCGGAGATGACGCTGAAGGGCTCGTTGAGGATGGAGTAGAGGTCGACGTACTCGCCCACCTCCGCCGCCACGTGCCGCACGAACTCCTCGAACTCCTGCACCCAGAAGGAGTCGGGCCCGGCCGGCGCGGCCAGGGTGTCCAGGGGATCGACCTCCGTGGGGTTCTGGACCCAGGTGGGCATGACCCAGTGCCAGAAGGTGACCATGGGGGTCAGGCCGGCGTCGTGGGCGGCCTGCAGGACCTCGACGTAGTGGGCGACCTCCGCCTCGTTCCACACGTCGTTCTCCGGCTCCACCCGAGCCCAGTCGATGGTCAGGCGCACCGTGTTGTTGCCCAGCCCCGCCGCCAGGGCGAAGTCGTCGGCGTACTTTGTGTAGAAGCCCGCGCCGGCCGGGTTGGTCTGGGCGTCGATGACGCAGCCGCGCTCGGTCCAGACCGTCCAGTTGGAGCGCACCGCGAAGCCGTCGGAGGGGTCCGGGTCGTAGTCGCCCTCGGCCTGCCAGGCGGCGCTGGCCGTGCCCCAGAGGAAGTCGTCGGGGAAGCCGGGCGCCTCGGCGGGCGGCGGCTCCTCGACGGTGGAGGGGCAGGCGACGAGCAGGAACAAGCAAGGCAGGAGGACGCGCATGGGGCGTTTCTGCCATGGGTCCCGGCCCCTGTCGACCCGGGAAGGGGGCGGCGCGGGGCGGACGGGCGCTGATAGGCTCGCGGCGTGAGCGCCCTCCTCATCCTGCTGCGCGAGCGCCCGGGCCGGCCGGCGGCGCCGGAGACCCTCCCCCTGGGGCGGGCCGCGCTGCGGTTGGAGGCGGAGGGGCAGCCGGTGCTTCTGGGGGCGACGATCCGGACGGGGGTGGCGACGGGCTTGCGCGCGCAGCCCGGAGGCTGGACGCAGGCCACGCTGCCGGTGATCGCCCTGCACGATCGCTTCCCCGGCTGGTCCTGGCCAGATCCCTGGGAGGCCGCCCTCGGCCAGGCGGCGGGGCTCCCCATCGGCAACCCGCGCTGGTTGACCGAGCTCTGCCGCGACAAGCTCGCTTGCCAGCGCGCGCTGGAGGACGCCGGGCTCCCCTGCCCTCCGGTGGAGGCCGATCCCGGGCGCTTCGCCGAGCGGCTGGCCGAGTGGGGCCACGCCTTCCTCAAGCCCCGCCACGGCTCCCTGGGGCGCGGCGTGCGCTTCGTGCGCCCTGGCGATCCCCTGCCCGCCCAGGGGCCCGGCGCCGGCACCCGTTCCCGCGACGCCAACGTCCTGCAGTCGGCCGTGCTGAGCGCCCCCCCCATGGCCCTGCGCGTCGTCCTGCAGCGCGACGTCGCCGGCTGGATCGCCCTGAGCCCCGTGGCCCGCTGCGCCGACGATCCCGTGGTCAACGTGGAGCGGGGGGCCGACGCCCGCCTGGCCCGTGAGGTCCTGGCCCCACAAGCCCTGGAGGCCTGCCTGTCCCTGGCTCACCGAGCCTGCCTTGCCTTGCTGGCCCACGGCGACGCCACCTTCGCCCTGGAGCTGGGCTTCGACCTGGTGCTGGATGGGGACGGCCGCCCCTGGATCATCGAGGTCAACCCGGCGCCCCGGGGCCGCCTGCGCGCCCTGGCCAAGGGGAGCGCGCAGCTGCGAGAGGAGCACGACGCGGCCTGCTTGCGCCCCCTGCGTCGGCTCCTGGCGACGGCGCGGGGCTGAGCGCTACGACGCCGGCTTGCGGTCCGGCACCCACACGGTCGCGAAGTAGCCCAAGAGCAGGTCCAGGCGCCGCTCCAGCATCGTCGATCGCGCCAGCCAGCCGCGCAGGCGGGGCACGTCGAAGGGGAACTGCCGCCCGTCGGGCCGCTTGCCGCCGCGCAGCATCGTCTTGACCCAGACGTTGGACTTGGGGTGCCTGCTCCAGGGCCCCGCCACCACGATGCGGCCGTCGGGCCGGCACACGCGCTCGGCCTCCCGCAGGATCGGCCCCGGATCGGACAGCAGGTGCACGACGCTGGCCACGAACACCACGTCGAAGGAGTCGTCGTCCAGGGGCAGATCCGCAGCGTCCGCCTGCAGGGTGCGCGCCTGCAGCCCCTGCTCGGTCGCGTAGGCCTCCAGGCGCTGCAGGTGCTCGGCGCTCAGGTCCACGGCCAGGACGTCCACGCCCTCCTGGAGCAGCGGCAGCGTCAACGGCCCCGTGCTGCAGCCCAGATCCAGCACCGCCTTGCCCCCGCAGTCCACCGCCCCCTGGAGCAGGGCCACGCGCCGGGGGTGGAAGGCCCGCTCGGCCTTCGATCCCTGCGTCATGGCGGCGTAGTAGTCGTGCTCGTCGATGAGCGCGCGCTGCCGGGGATCCAGGGCGAAGGCGGTCATTGCAGTGCTCTCCGCGGTGAATACCCTGGACAGGCCTCAGGTTTGACCGGCGAACGGCCGATGAGAATCGCCGGGGGGTAGAGGGTCCATCGCACGCAGTGAGGATCGCCCCGGTGTTGGAGCACGTCAACGAATCAGGTCGGTCCTCTTCTGGCAAGCTTGGCGCAGGCCAGGACGGCCGCCGGTGGAGTCTGAGCATCGAGGGGCCGCTTCGAATCTTGCTGATCAAGCCCGACGACGCTCACCGCCGTGAGCTCGCGGCAAACCTGCGCGCCTGCGGGCTGCCCACCAAGCTGCGGGAAGCCAGGGGCTTCGTGGCGGGCCTGGCCGCGCTCCGGGTCGACACCTACGACTGCGTGTTCCTGGCCCGGGACCTGCCCGACGGCGACGCCCTGGCCCTGGTCGGTCTGCTGCGCAGCACCGAGGCCGCGGCCACCCCCGTCATCTTCGTTCTTGCCGACGAGGACGAGGCCTTCGAGTCGGCCGCTCTGGAGGCGGGCGCCGAGGACACGATCCTCCGCGCCGACGCCCACGACCGCGACCTGCGCCGCACGATCCGCGCCGCCGTGGCCCGATCCGCCCTCAAGGGTGACCTCGCGCGGGCCAACGCCCGCCTGGAGCGCATCGCCGTCAACGACCCCCTGACCGGCCTGCTCAACCGCCGCGGCCTGGAGCTGGCCCTCAAGCGCGAGCAGGCCATGGGCCGGCGCAAGGGCGTGGACAACCACATGCTCCTGGTGGACCTGGACGACTTCAAGCGCATCAACGACAACCACGGCTACGACGTGGGCGACCGCATGCTCCAGGAGGTGGCCCGCGCCCTGGAGGAGACCGCGCGGCGCACCGACCACGTCGCCCGCATCGGCGGGGACGAGTTCCTGCTGCTCATGCCCGACAGCAAGCTCGCCGCGGGCCTGCGCCTGGCCGAGCGGATCCGGCAGCGCCTGGAGTCCGTCGTGCTGCACAGCGCCCGGGGCGGTCTGACCGTCAGCGCCAGCCTGGGCGTCTCCCGGGTGCCGGCGGAGGCCCGCACCGTCACCGACCTGGTGGCGGAGGTGGGCGGCGCGGTGCACCGGAGCAAGCGCGGCGGCAAGAACCGCGTGAGCGCGGAGACCAACCGGCAGGTCACCACCACGGGCCGGATCACCACGCTGGCCGACGACCTGGACGTGGATCTCAGCCGGCCGCTGTTCCTCTCCCAGCCCATCGGCGACCTGCAGGATGGCG
The DNA here is from genome assembly GCA_937907595.1 of uncultured Pseudomonadota bacterium. Lineage (GTDB taxonomy): Bacteria > Myxococcota_A > UBA796 > UBA9615 > UBA9615 > CALCXL01. Next base: position 2,259 of record CALCXL010000806.1, on the reverse strand, counting down.
AGGTCCACGCCCACTGGGTCATGGCGCCGGGCAGCCCCCTGGCGAGCCGGACGCGCGACGCCGACGCCTCCCTGGCGGAACAGAGCACGATGGCCGTGGCCGGCGATCGGCACCATCTGCAGGCGGCCGTGGTCGCAGCGCGGGCCGCGGACGATGGTGCGTGCCGCTTCTACTTCTCGGTCCACCCCGCCACGCTCCTGCAGACCCCGACCGCGCATCTGAGGGACGTGTTCGCCGACGCCGAGCAGGAGCGTCGCTGGTCCCTCATGATCAGCGACGACCTCCTCCTGGGCGACCCCGGCGCGCTGACCGAGCCGGCCCTGCGGCTGCGGGAGGCGGGCATCGGCCTGGGCATCCGCCAGGTGGGCTTCAGCCGGGACAGCCTGGAGGCCGTCGTCCTCCTGCGCCCCACGCTGGTGACCCTGCGTCTGGCGCACCTCATGGGCCCCACGCGCAACCAGCAGCGCATCGGGATGATCCGGCGGCTGGTGCGCACCCTGGAGGTCCTGGTGCCCGACGTCGTGCTGGAGGGCGTGGTCCACGACGCCGACCACGACCTGGCGGCCGAGTTGGGGATCCGTTACGGCATCGGCTCCGGCGTGGGCGGCGTCACCGTGCTCACGTCCGGGGGGGGATGAGCTCGGGCGGGGAGCCCTCGGGGGCCTGGCCCAGCGCGATGCGCGTGGAGTGCTCGGCGTAGGCGCGCAGGAGGCCGCCCCAGTCCTCCTCCGCCTCCAGCTCCTTGAGCAGCGCGTAGTTCCCCGCCAGCGCGCGGTGCAGGTACACCAGCGTGCGCTCGAAGCGGATCGACCGGCTGGCCATCAGCGGGCGCAGGCTGTCCATCAGGGGCCCCGTCAGGTTGTCCGAGGGCCCGCCGGCCCGGTAGCGGCCCCCGCGGAAGGGCCCGATGAGGATCTCGCAGTAGGCCCAGAGCGCGTCCCGGGTGCGCTGGTCGTCCCCCACGAGCACGCCGCACTCGCGGCACCCCTGCATGCAGCCGTCGCGGTCGCCGTCCAGGGCCGCCAGCGCCGTGCGCGCGTAGTCGGCCACCCAGTAGGGGTCGAAGCGCTTGACGCAGCCGTAGTCCAGCAGCCCCACCCGCCCGTCGGGCTCGAACAGGTAGTTGCCGGGGTGCGGGTCGGCGTGCAGCGTGCGGTGCTGGAACACCATGCGGTAGTAGAGCTCGCCGATGGTGCGACCGGCCCGCTGCCGCGCCTCGGGGCTCGCCTCCTGCACGAAGCGATGGATCGGCAGGCCCGGCAGGTGGTCCAGGGTCAGCACGCGATCGGTGGAGTGCGACGGGTGCACCGCGGGGATTCGCAGGTGCGGATCGTCCCCGAACATCCGCCCGAACTGCGCGATGTTGGACGCCTCTTGCAGGTAGTCCAGCTCCTCGTTCAGGCGATCGCGGATCTCGTCGAAGATCGCGTCGGTCTCGTCCTTCGGCCGGCGGAGCAGCCGCGCCCCCACCAGCGCCGTCTTGAGGGCAGCGATGTCCGCGCCCACGCTCGTCTCGATGCCGCGGTGCAGGACCTTGACCACCACCTCGGTGCCGTCGTGCAGCCGGGCGGCGTGGGCCTGGGCGAGGCTGGCCGTGCCCAGGGGCTCCACCGAGAACCACGCGAAGGCGTCGTCCAGGCTGCGCTCCAGCGACGACTCCACGTCCTGCTGGATGACGTCGAAGGGCATGGGCTCCACGCTGTCGTGCAGCTTGCCCAGGACGGCCTGCACGTCGTCGGGCAGGTCCAGGGTGGAGGCGACGACCGCCAGGCTCTGGCCGACCTTCATCGCCGCGCCCTTGAGGCGTCCCACGGTCTCCATTATCTGCTCGGCGTTCTCCAGGTGCAGCCTCTTGAGGGCCCGCTCCCGCAGCTCGGTGCCCTCCACCACGCCCTTGAGGCGACGGCCGACGTAGGAGGCGCCCACGCGCCCGGTCATGGCACCCAAGCGGGCGACGCGGGCCAGTCGGCTCTTGGGAGGCTTGGACACGAGGCCTCCAGGGTGGCGTCGGATCGGCCCGGCCGCAAACCCGGTTTGGCGCAGGGACCAGATGGAGGGGGCGGGCACAGCCTTCGTCTGCGTGATCTACGATCCGGTCGTGAGCGACCTCCCCCCGACCCTGGCCCGGAACCTGTCCGCCCTTCGACACCGCGACCCGGACATGGCCGCGCGCGTGTGCCTGCCCGTGGCCGACCAGCACGTCGACCTGCAGCGGGACGGCGGCAGCTACCGCGTGCATCGGACATGGCACCGCCTGTC
>CALCXL010000805.1 GCA_937907595.1 uncultured Pseudomonadota bacterium | reverse complement strand
CGCAGCCCCCGACGCCGACGCGCCCGACGTCGCCTCCCTGCAGCGCGCCCTGGCCCCCCTGCCCCGCCGCCGCGATCCCCTGGTCCTGCCCAGCGACCTCTGCGTCTCCGCCCTGCCCGAAGAAGCCACCCGCTCTCCCGCCGGCCCGGCGCCCTCGGACGCCCGGGAGCTGGCCCGCCGGCGCGGCACGCTGGTGCACGAGTGCATCGAGGACGGCTTGATCGAGCCCGGCCCCGCCACCTGGGCCCGGGTGGAGCAGTGCCTGGCGTCGATGGGGCGCCTGGACGACGAGCACCGCCGCTGGCTGCACCAGGAGCTCAGCCTGCACCTGGACGGCTACCGCCGCGCCGCGCCGCCGCCGGGCCTGCACGAGGTCGCCTTCCAGCTCCCCCTGGGCGACGGCCGCTGGCTGCGCGGGGCGATCGACCTGCTCTACCGCGCGCCGGAGCGCTGGGTCGTCGTCGACTACAAGTCCAACCGGGGCGACGAAGCCGCCCTGATCGAGCACTACCGCCCGCAGCTCCTGGCCTACGCGTGGGCGGCGTCGCGCGTCTTGCCCGACGTGCGCGACGGCGGCCTGCCCGTCTCCGCGGAGCTGCTGTTCACGGCGACGGGCCGGCGGGTGACCGTGCTCCCCCCCACCGGCCCCAAAGCCCTCGACGAGGCCCTGCTCCAGGCCCTGCCAGCCCCCCACGGAGCGCCCCCCAGCGGCGCTTGACGCCCCCTGACCCCCCCCATATAAGGGTGGATGGGCCGCCTCCCGGGGCGGTGAGGACGGATTCCGGGCGTTGCAGGATCCCGATCGTCGCCGAACCGGCGACGCGGGGCTTCAGCGTCCTTCGCACCGTGACTGGATGATCTTCAACCCGGACAATCCCCTGATCGTTCAGGGGGACGGCTCGCTCCTGTTGGAGGTCGACAACGACCTCTACGGGGAGGTCCGCGACTTCCTGGCGCGCTTCGCCGACCTGGAGAAGTCGCCCGAGCACATCCACACCTACCGCATCACCTCCCTGAGCCTCTGGAACGCCGCCGGCGCCGGCCTGACCGTGGCCGAGTTGGGCGAGGGCCTGCTCCGTTACACCAAGTACGAGGTCCCGAAGAAGGTGATGGAGGACGTGGCCGAGAAGATCGGCCGCTTCGGCAAGGTCGTCCTGCGGCAGTGCGACGACGACCCGGACATGCTCCTGATGGAGGTGCTGGACAAGCAGGTGGCCCGCAAGGTCGCCACCAGCAAGCGGGTCTTCCCCCAGACCGCCGGCGCGGTGCGCGAGGGCCTGTTCCGCGTGCCCCTGCTCAACCGCGGCACCATCAAGCAGGCGATGCTGCGGCTGGGCTACCCCGTGGAGGACCACGCGGGCTTCGTCACCGGGACGTCGCTGGACATCCAGCTGACCAACCCCAGCAAGGACGGCCAGGCCTGGGCCCCCCGTCGCTACCAGCACGAGTCGGTCTCCGCCTGGAGCAAGAACGGCGCCCTGGACGGCGGTCACGGCGTCGTCGTGCTGCCCTGCGGGGCCGGCAAGACCATCGTGGGCCTGCAGACGATGGTGCAGACGGGCTGCCAGACGTTGATCCTCGCCACCGGCGTGAGCTCCGTGCGCCAGTGGAAGGAGGAGATCCTCCAGCGCACCAACCTCACCGAGGAGCAGGTGGGCGAGTACAGCGGCCAGCACAAGGAGATCCGGCCCGTCACCGTCACGACCTACCAGATGCTGACCCACCGCAAGTCGTCGGACGCGGCCTTCACCCACCTGGGCCTCTTCAGCGCCAACGACTGGGGCCTGATCATCTACGACGAGGTCCACCTGCTGCCCGCGCCCGTCTTCCGGGTCACCGCGGACATCCAGGCCCGTCGTCGGCTGGGCCTGACGGCGACGCTGGTGCGCGAGGACGGGCGGGAGGCCGACGTGTTCAGCCTCATCGGCCCCAAGCGCTTCGACGTGCCGTGGAAGGACCTGGAGCGCCGGGGCTTCGTGGCGGAGGCGCACTGCTTCGAGATCCGGGTGGAGCTGGAGGGCGAGGAGGCGCAGGTCTACGCGATGGTCGATCGCCGCAAGCAGGTGCGCATCGCGGCGGAGAACCCGGCCAAGATCGACGTGATCCGCAAGCTGCTGGCCCGCCACGCCAACGACAAGGTGCTGATCATCGGGATGTACATCGATCAGCTCGAGGGCGTGGCGAAGGCCTTCGGCGCCCCCCTGATCACCGGCAAGACGCCGAACGAAGAGCGCGACGTGCTCTACGAGGCGTTCCGGGCGGGGAAGATCAACGTGTTGACGGTGTCCAAGGTGGCGAACTTCTCGATCAACCTGCCGGACGCGAACGTGGCGATCCAGATCTCGGGGACCTTCGGGTCCCGCCAGGAGGAGGCCCAGCGGCTGGGGCGGATCCTGCGTCCGAGCGGCGGCCGCGCCTGCTTCTACTCGGTGGTGACGCGGAACTCCCGGGAGCAGGAGTTCGCCCACAATCGCCAGCTGTTTCTGACCGAACAGGGGTACAGTTACCACATCGAGGATTGGCCCCAGGGCGGCAGATGAGGGCACGCGGGGGCGTGAGGGAGCGGACCAACATGGATCTCGCCGGGTTCTTCCGAGCCCTGCCACACCCGGTGCTCGCGCAGTACCGGGAGCTGTACCTGACGCCTCCGGAGGTGGACTCCGCCACGCAGACGAAGCGCTCGTCGGTGATGGGCCTGTCGCCGACGGAGGTGGAGGACATCGCCACCCGGCTCGGCGAGCACCTGGGCGATCGGCAGGTGGTCCGCGACCTGCTCAAGGCCATGCCCAAGACGCACCACGTCGCCCTCATCGCCCTGCTGCAGTGCCAGGGCGTGGCCGGCGGGACCTGGCTGCTGCAGGAGCTGACCCAGAGCCACGGCATGTCCGAGGACCTGTGGGCGGAGGTCATGCACGGCCTGGGCATCCAGCTGCTGCTCTTCGGCAACTCCCGGCAGAGCCCGCCGCTCTTCTACGTGATCCCCCTGCCCCTGCAGACCGAGCTCGCCCAGCACTTCCGCAAGCGCCTGGGCGTGCACGCCGCCAACGAGCCCGACGGGGTCCGGGTCAGCACCGACACCAACTACCGCCACCCCCTGGGCTACTCGGTGA
>CALCXL010000804.1 GCA_937907595.1 uncultured Pseudomonadota bacterium | reverse complement strand
CTCCTGCATCAGCACCTCGGGGTCGAACACGCGGATGACCGCCTTCTCCCCGTAGGCGGTGGGCACGGTGCTGACCCGGAGCTCGATCTCCGCGTCCTTGAAGGTCGTCTTGATGCGCCCGTCCTGGGGGCGGCGGGACTCGGCGATGTCCATGCGGGCGAGCGTCTTGATGCGGGACGTGACGGCGCGGTGCACGGCCTTGGGCATGATGTGGATGCGGTGCAGGACGCCGTCGATGCGCAGCCGCACCTCCGACGTGTCGCGCTTCGGCTCGATGTGGATGTCCGAGGCGCGCTGGTCGAAGGCGTAGTTGAAGAGGAACCACACCGCCTGGACGATCGGCTGATCGGTCGAGTCGATCTCGTCCAGCTTCTTCATCCTCGAGAAGGCCTCGAGGTTTCCGAGCTCGTTCAGGGTCCCCTTGAACTCCTTGGCCGCCAGATCCACCGACCGCTTGAAGCCGTGGAACTCGACGATCGTCTTGAGGAGCTCGCTCTTGGGCGACAGGACCATGTCGACGTCGAACCCGGTGTAGCGCCGCAGGTTCTCGATCATCTGATCGTCGAAGGGGTCCGCGACCGCCAGGGTCAGCTTCTTCTTCTTCTTGTCGCGGTGGACCGGGACGATCAGGTTCCGCTCGGCGAAGGAGCCGGGGAACGCGTCCGTGATCATCTTGTAGTCGAGCTTGAGCGGGTCCGGGATGTAGAAGGGCAGGCTCAGGTGCCGGGCCACGCACTCGGTGATCTGGTGCTCCGTCAGCACCTGCCCCTCCCGCCGCGGCAAGGGGAACTTGAAGCTGGCGATGACCTCCATCTCCCCCACGTTGTAGGGGATGCGGGCCTTGCCGGACGTGCGCCGCAGCTCGGTCCGCCGGGCGATGAGGATGCGCTTCTCCTGCACGGAGTAGCGGACCATCACGTCCTTGACCTGGCCTTCGTGCATGAGGCCGTCGGCGACGAGCATGTCGCAGACGCGTCCGAGGTTTGCGACGGTGAACACCGGCCCGAGTCTACCAGCCGGTCGACCGGTTCATCGCCACCGTCCGCCCCGCGCCCCTACCAGAACCGCCACCACGGCTCCTTCGGCCGGGGGCCCGGCGGTCCCGGCGCGTCCGTCCCGTCCAGGAGCTCCTGCAACGACAGCAACAGCGGCTGCATGGCCTGGACGCGCGCGTGCCAGGACGCCTTGGGGATGGCGGGGATGGCGCAGGTGCGCTCGTCGATCCAGTGGGGCAGTCCGGGCAGCGCGTCGTCGATGTTCTCGAAGGGCAGCACCAGGAGGGGCACGTCGCCGTCGCCCTCCAGATCGGGGCTGATCAGCACGTACTCGGGGTCCCGCAGCAGGGTGTTGCGCTCCGCGGGCAGCAGGGAGGCCAGGATCTCGCGCCCCTCCCTCCCGTCCAGGCACAGGATGTTGGCGGGGTAGAAGTCCTCGAAGCCCCGCGCCTCGATGGAGGCCTGGATCGCGTCGATGAGCCGCAACGGGAGCTCCGCCTCGGGGCCGTCGAGCAACGCCAGCCAGGCCCGGGGACCGATGGACGCGAAGCCGGCGGGGCCGCCCACCCGCACCGTCTTGCCGCCCTCCACCGACTCCTTCAGCCGATCGCAGCCGGCCACGGCCTCGGTGAAGTAGCGCGCCTCCGACTCCACGAACATGTCGCCAAGGCCCTCGCTCAGGAAGCGGCCCTCGCCCACGACCGTCACCGCGTCGTCGCCGCAGCTCGCCAAGGACCGGGCCAGCTCCAGGGCCAGCAGCCAGTCGGTCCAGGTGCCCAGCACCGGCGCCGTGATCGTCGCGTCCACGTCGTCGCCGGTGGGATCCAGGGAGACGTCCACGCCCCGGGTGGTGGCGCGGGGCACGAAGAAGGCCAGGCGGGAACGGGGCCAGGGGCACCAGGAGGACTCCCGCTTGCCCGCGTCCTCCATGCGCTGCGCGTCCTCCTCCACCGCCAACTGCAGGCCCAGGCGCGCCTCCGTCTCCTCCAGGAGGTGGGGCAGGTCGGGGAGCTGCGGCAGGGGCAGCCGAACACGCATCACGAAGGCCATGGCGGCGGGAGTCTACCGGGGGCGGGCGGGGTCCGAACCGGGAAGCGCTCAGCGACTCTGGTTCAAGCGGCGCCTCAACGCGATCAGCAGCGGGTCGTCGGAGTCCAGGAGCTCCGCCTTGTCCAGGGCCGACTCGGCCAGCGCCCACTGCCGTTGCTCCAGGAAGGCGCGGCCCAGGGTCAGGAAGCCCTCCTTGCGGTCCGGCGCCCAGACCACCGCCTGCTGGGCCAGGTGCACGGCGCGGGGAGGGTCGAAGGCGGGGCCGGACTCGGGATCGGTCATGGCGGCGGCCCACTGGTTGGCGAGCCCTCCGCAGAGCCGGCGGGGAGGGCCCTCGTGGGGGAGCTGGGACAGGGCCACGCCGCACTCCTGGAGCAGGCCGTCGACGTCGCCCGCAGCCGCGGCCCGGCGCGCCCGGATCAGCCCCGCCATCGCCGCCCAGCGGGCCGGCAGGTCGAAGGACTCCTCGCGTCCAGCCCAACCGGTGCGCCATCGGGCGACGTCGAAGCCGTGCTGTTGCCCGGTGAGCAGACCCAGCCAGAGCACCAGGGACTCCGCCGGATGCAGGGGGTCCGTGTCCTCGCTGAGGTGCCCGAGCGAGTCCACCAGGACGTCGACGCCCACGGGATCGCCGGTGGCGGCGAGCAGCTTGGCGGCCTGCCGGCGCACCGACGCGCTGGAGTCCCCCATCGCCAGGGCCAGGACCTCGGGGGGGAGCTCAACCGCCTCACCGGCCACGGCACGGTCGTACAGGGCGCGCAGGGCCAGCCAGCGGGCGGTGGGATCGCCGGCCAGGTCCGGGGCGGTGGCCGCGCCCGGCGCCCGCGCCTGCCCCCAGCGATCCTCGCCCCAGCCGACCCGGGAGGCCGTCTGGTCGATGCCCACGCCGTTGATGCCCTGCAGCCACACCGCGCCGTCGCTGGGGGTGGCGCCGATGCGCTCGGCGGCCAGGCCGTAGAGGTCGGTGCCCCCGGCGTCGATGAGGGCCGCCCGGGGCTCCTGATCGGGGCGCGATGCGGGCATGGCCCAGCCCATCGTCTGCTCGGCGGCGACGTACTTGTCGTCGCCCGATGAGTTCACCACCAGCCCCAGGGAGCGCCCCCGCCGGGCCCAACCCAGCCCGCCGCCCAGCTCCCGGGGCGCCGCGCCGCCGGTCAGGTGGACCAGGTGCACGTCGTCGCCGGCTGCGTCCACCAGGATGCCCACCGCGTTGTCCTGCGCGGCCCCCTGGACCCGCCCGGTGCCCTCGTAGTGGTCGTTGCCCGCCGCGTCGAGCAGCAGCCCCACGGCGTGGTGGCTGGCCGCTCCCTGGCCTTCGATCTCGGCGATGTAGTGGTCGTCTCCGGCGCGGTCGATCAGCAGGCCCATCCCCCCGAACCAGCCCTGACCCTGCGCGAAGGCGCGGGCGTAGAGGCCGTCGTTGCCGGCCCGGTCGTACAGCAGCCCCAGGCCCCCGGCCACCGCGGGCCGACCCGCCCAGGGGAAGGGCCTCAGGCCCCAGGCGGCGCCCTGACCGCCGCCGGCGTAGGGGTTGTCCAGGTCCGTGCCGGGGATGCCGAGGCGGCGCTGATCGAACCCGTCCAGGTCCACCAGCGCGCCGATGCCCCCGGCGGACGCGAAGCCCTGCCCCCGCCCCCGCACGGCCATACGCTCGTTCCCGCCCGAGTCCATGAGGAGGCCCAGGCCGAAGGTGCCGGCGCCCTGGGCGAACTGGTCGGCCTCCCACACGTCGTCGCCGCCGCCGTCCCAGACCACGCCCAGACCCAGGAAGCCCGCGCCCTGGCAGTGCTGGCTGCCCCGGTACTCGTCGGCCGACGAGCCGGCGTCGATGAGGATCCCCACCCCGCCGACCCCGGCGCCCTGGGTGTGCGCGCGCTTGGCCTGGTAGCGGTCGGAGCCAGCCAGATCGATGGCCAGGGACACCCGCGACCGCACCCCCAGGTTGCTGCCGGCGTTGTTGGACCAGAGGTCGGCCCCCCCGGGGTCGATGAGCAGCGCGGCGTCGGTGCTGTGGGTGTCCGCGCCCATGCCCCCCAGCACGATGGGGCCCAGGCTCGTGTCCAGTCGCAGCAGCGTCCCGCCCTCGGGGGGCAGCCCCTTCACCGCCTCCTGCAGCGCCGGCAGCGCCGCCTCCACCCCGGCCAGCAGGACCGCGGTGTCCTCCACCATCGCGCGGGTCCTCAGCCCCGCCGCGGCGGCCAGGAAGTCGACGTCGGGCCCCGTGGGGTGGGAGCGCGCCCGGAGCAGCGTGCTGTCCCGTTCGATGAAGAACTGCTCGGCGGCCTTGGGCGGCATGCGCGGCGGACCCCCGCGGGCGTCCCAGGTCTGCGCCGCGGCGTCCAGGTCCTCGAGCAGGGCGCAGATCGCCCGCAGCGAGGCCACCAGGGCCGGGGGGAGGTGGGCGACCTGCATCCGGCCGCGCTCGCTGTCGAGCAGCGCGGTGGGGGAGGGGAGCAGCGCGGTGCGGGGCGTGGCCGGGGAGGCGTCGGTCGGCAGGGTGGGATCGGGAGGCAGGTGCCTGGCGAGGGCGCGCAGGACGGTCGACGGGACGTTCGCGGAGTCCAACTCGACGCCCAGCCGCTCCCCGAACGCGGGCAGGGCCAGGGGCTGCGCCAGGGCCTGGGCGGTCAGCGCGTTGTCGACGACCAGGGTGTACCCGGACTCGGCGGCGGCGGGGATGCCCACGTCGACGTCGGCCCACAAGGCCAGCGCGCGCTCCAGGGGCGCCCGTCCCGCCTCCGTCTCCGGCAGCGGGGTCTGCTTGGGGCAGCCCATCAGCAGGACCACCAGCGCGAGCAGCCCGCGGCCGGTCACGACAGGAATGGCTCCACCGCCTTCTGGACCTCGAGCCGGTGCACCAGATCGGAGATGTAGTCCTTGCGCTCGGTGTTCACCACGAGCACCGGCGACAGGTCCCAGCGCTCGAACCACTCGTCGTAGAGGCGGTTGAGGTGCTTCAGGTAGTCCAGGGGGATCGCCTGTTCGTTGGCGCGGCCGCGCTGCTTGATGCGTCGGCGGATCGCCCGCACGGAGCAGCGCAGGACCAGCAGCAGGTCCGGGGGAGCCAGCGCCTGCTGCATGGCCTCGTAGAGGTCGCAGTAGGTGGCGAAGTCGCGGTCGTCGATCTTCCCGCTCTGGTGCAGGTGGCGGGCGAAGATCTCCGCGTCTTCGTAGATCGTCCGGTCCTGCACGACCGTCGAGTCCTCCGCCATCAGATCCATGTGGATGCGGAACTTGTGGCTGAGAAAGCTGATCTGGCTGTGAAAGGCCCAGCCCCGCATGTCTTCGTAGAAGTCGTCGAGGTAGGGGTTCAGCAGGTTCGGCTCCATGAAGGGCCGAAAGCCGTAGGTCTGGCAGAGCCAGGTCACCATGGTGGACTTGCCGGCGCCGATGTTGCCGGCGACGGCGATGAACTTGCGGGGCTTGGCGCCTTCGACGAGCACGCCGCAGGGTACCAGCGCCGCCACCCGGGATCCCCGCGCCCCCCGATCGCGTCCGGGCCCGCCCCCGATCCGAAGCGGGCAAGCCCCCCCGGATCGAGGCGAACACGGCGCACCGATCGCGGCGGGCTCGGTCGAAGGAATTGACCGCGCAGCCTGGGTGAAGTACAAACGTGCGGCCCTGGATTCGGGGCAGATCCGTTCTGTCCGGCCCCTGGGGCCCCCGCCCAAGTCCGCGCCCGACCTGCAGAGGGAGAAGGATGCGAGTCGTCTGCGACAACTGCGGCGCGGTCTACAAGATCGCCGATTCGAAGCTCAGCAAGGAGGTCAATCGCGCGACCTGCAAGCGTTGCGGGCACAAGATCATCATCTACAAGCCGGGCAGCCAGGCGGCGGAAGACGCGGCCTCGGCCGCGCCCGACGACCAGGCGCCGCAGGACAACGATGAGGAGCGCACCGTCATCAAGTCGGTGCCGGAGCTCAAGAAGCTGGTGCAGTCCCAGCAGGGCGTGCCCACGATCGGCAGCCTGACCGCGGAGCTTCGAGCCATTTCCATCCCCGGCGTGCAGCCGGTGTCGGTGCCCCTTCCGGAGCCGGCCCTCGCCAGCCAGAGCGCCGCGCCCATGGGCCTGGACTCGTCCCTGGGCAGCGCGCCCGCGGTCGTCCCGCCCTCCCTGCCGCCGCTCCCCCAGGCGCCTACGCCGGTCATGCCGCACGTCGGCATCCCGCCCAGCGACAGCCCGTCGACCAAGGTCTACGACGGCCCCCGCGCCAGCACCCCCGCCACCCCGCCGGCCGGCGCGCGCCCG